>NZ_AQOK01000568.1:0-2403 GCF_000364645.1 Xanthomonas sp. SHU 308
AGCCTGCAGTCGGGACTGAAGTCCCTCCCACAATGGCCCCGGCCGCTCAGTGTGAGCGGCCGGGGAGCCGCCGCCGCGGGAATCCCGCTTTTGCGATTCCCCACTCCCGATTCCCCATTACCGGCTTCACCGCGATTCCCCAATCCCGGCCTCAAAGTCACTCCTTCAACACCATATCGATGCACAGCCCCGCCGCCATGATCAGGATCCGCCGCGGATCCTCGGCCGGCAGGCTCTCGGCGATCGACAGCATGTAATTGTCGGCGCTGGTGAACAGTTCCTTGCCCAGCCCGGCCCACTTCTTCGAGACCTGCGCCAGTTCGCGCTCGCCCTGCACGAAACGGAAATCCCAGCTGGTCCACTTGCCGCGCAGGGTGCACACCGGCGCGCCCTGGGCATCGAGCACGTCGAACTTGCCGCCGATGGAGAAGAACTTCTGGCTGAAGGAACCGACCAGCCGATCGCGCTCGTCCAGCACCTCCACCCGGGACAGGAACAGCGAGAAGCCGCGCTTGACCGTCAGCACCTTCTGCCCATCCGGAGTACGCACTTCCACCTGGAACGGGGTCATGCGCTTGTAGTCGGTGAACCGGAAGATCTTGGTGAACACGCCCAGGTTCGGCTCGCGGCATTCCAGCAGCTTGCGGTTGCTGTGCGGATCGAACACGTCGTAGTTGTTGGCGGCCTTGAACATGCCGACCTGTTCCTTGACGAAGAACAGGTTGTGCTGGAGAACAGGATGCATCGGGCGTCCTTGCGTTGGGAAAGTCGACGCGCCCTGGGCGGCGGCCGCACAGCGGCTGCGCGGTGCCGACAGCCGCCGGCACGTCCAGGGTCGCGGCCTGCCGGGCGGCAGCGCGGGCCGCATGATAGGGGGCGACTGCGGCCGCGGCAACGCGCACGGCAGGCAACCACGCCAGTGCGGGGTCTTCATTCCAGTGCAGGCCGCGACGCCGTTGCCCTTACTTCTTTTGCCAGACGTCTGTCCGAAGCCAATCGACGTATCGATCAAAGGACGCCGCTGTCGCGATTCCCCAGTCCCGATTCCCCATTCCCGGCTTCTAGCTGGTAATGGTCTGAGTCAGATCTTCCCAGCTCGGCGGCGCCGGCCAGTCCGGCTGCTGGTTGCCTTCCATCACCCGACGCAGGTCGCGGGTGTCGATCTGCGGCGCCAGCACGTGCACCAGCTCCAGCGCGTAATCGCGCAGCACGCGGTCGCGCGGCAGCACCGCCCAGGCGATGCAGTCGGGAATCTCCGGCGGCGCCGGCCACGCGCGCAGATCGGTGTCGTTGGCGCTCACCGCCATCTCCGCCAGCAACCCCACACCGAGACCGGTGCGCACATAAGTCTTGATCAGGTCCGCGTCGAGCGCGGTCAACGCGATCCGCGGCTCCAGTCCGAGCCGGCCGAAGGCGCGCTGCAGCGAGGAGCCGGCGCGGGTCGAGGATTCGTAGCTGATCAGCGGCTGTGCCGCCAACGCGGCCATGTCCGGCACCCGCCTGGGCACGTCCAACGCATGCCCGCGCGGCACCAGCACCAGCCGCCGCCAGCGGTACAGCGGCACGGCGATGCCCGCCGCCGGCGCGCTACCGGCGGTGCTGACGATGGCGATGTCGGCGTCGCCCTGGCTGAGCAGGTCCAGCGCCGCGCTCTCGGCGGCCTGCTGCAGATGCACGCTGACCTGCGGATAGGCCTGCTTGATCTGCGCCACCGCCGGCGGCAGCACGAAGCGCGCCTGGGTGTGGGTGGTGGTGAGGGTCAGCTGGCCCTGGCTCTCGCGGCGCTGGTTGGCGGCGTAGGTGCGGATGTTGTTGGCCTCGGCCAGCACCGCGCGCGCGCGCTCGATCACCTCGCGCCCGGCCGGAGTCACCGTTTCCAGGCTGCGGCCCTTGCGCACGAACAACAGGAAGCCCAGTTCGTCCTCCAGTTGCTTGAGCTGTTTGGACAGCCCCGGCTGGGTGGCGTGCACGCGCGCCGCCGCCAGGGTGATGTTCAGATCGGCATCGGCAATGGCGACGAGGTAGCGGAGTTGGGTCAGCGTCATCGGGACGAGGGCGAGGCGCCGCCAGGCGGGACGCTCGACTGTAGTGGAATTCGGCCTTTCACCTTATAACCGAAAGCTATCTGCCTTGGGCATGAAGTCATTTCCTGGGGCTATGAGCCGGCGCTACGGTCGTCGCTCCCGCCTGCCATGCGTTGCGAGCCGTCCCTGTGAGCCCTGCCCCGATTGCCCTGTATCCGGACCTGCGCGACCGGGCCGTGCTGGTGATCGGCGGCGGCGCGGCCGCCGAGCGCCAGCTGCAGGCACTGCTCGCCGCCGGCGCCCTGCCACGGGTGGCCGCGCCGACCCTGACCCCGGGCTTGCATGCGCTGGCCGCGCAGGGACGGCTGGCCTGGCTGCA
>NZ_AQOK01000569.1:0-1879 GCF_000364645.1 Xanthomonas sp. SHU 308
CAGCTGCGCCGCGGCCGCATCGAGCCCGGCCTGGCCGCGCGCCACGATCGCCACGTGCACGCCTTCGCGGGCCAGCGCCTGCGCGCAGCCCAGCCCCAGCCCCTTGCTCGCGGCGCAGACCAGCGCCCATTTGCCGGCGATTCCCAGGTCCATGCTTGCACTCTCGTTCGAAGGAACCGCGATGATCGGACATCGGCGCTGTGGCGGCCAGCGTCGCTCCGCGACGTTGAGGACATTGAGCACGCACGGTAGGTGCAGGAGCGGCTTCGCTGCGCAGCGTTTTGCTGCCATGCGTCGCGACTGAAGTCGCTCCCACAGGGATAGCCGGCATCCTTGTGGGAGGGACTTCAGTCCCGACGACGGAGGGTGTCGGTCGGCTTTCGGCTTCGCTTGTCGCGGCGGCACGACAGTTGAGTCCCACGGCGGAGCCGCTTGCGTCTTTCTGACGTCGGTGCGGGTCGCGTGATGCCTTGTGGGAGTCAACTGTCATGCAGCACGCGACGCGCGAGACGGTGTGCGTTTTCCGATGGCGCAATGCGTCGGGACTGAAGTCCCTCCCGCAGTGCATCCGGCGGGCTCGACGCAAGCGCTAGTAGAGCGGCTTCAGCCGCGACCCGACGCAACGGGCGTGTCGCGGCTGAAGCCGCTCCTAAGACAGCATCGTGGAACGCGCGGCGTGACGCCGCTAGTCCAGCGTCGCCATAAATCCACGCAGCGCCTCGGCGACCGTATCGGCATGGCCGAGGAACGGGGCGTGGCCGCCGCCGGCGACGATCAGCGCGCGCGCGTTCGGCGCCAGCGCAGCGGCGGCCTCCATGCCTGCGGGTGGGACCAGGCGGTCGCGCTGGCCGCCGATCCACAGGCTGGGCACGCGCAGGCCGGGCAGGGCGCGGCGCAGATCGGTACGTTCCAGTAGGGTCAGGCCGTCCTGCAGTACGTGCGGGTCGGGCGCGCCGCGGGCGTCGAGCGCTTCGCGCAGGGTGCGCAGTTCGGCGCGCGCGTGCGCCGAGCCGAGCGTATCCAGTGCCAGGAAGCGCTCGAGGGTGCCGCGATAGTCCTCGGCCAGATCGCGGCCGAACTGTTCGAACACCTGTGGCTCCACCGCGTGCGGCCAGTCGCTGCCGCGGACGAAGCGCGGCGTCGCCGCGAGCATCGCCAGCCCGCGCACCTGCGGTTGCGTGGCGGCGGCGTGCAGCGCGAACAGCCCGCCCAGCGACCAGCCCAGCCACACGGCCGGCGGCGTGGCCGCGGCGATCGCGCTGACCACGTGCGGCAATGCCAGCGGCGTGTCGTCGCCGCGGCTGTGGCCGTGCCCGGGCAGGTCCACCAGGTGCAGGCGGTACTGCGCCGACAAGCGCTCGACCAAGGGCGCGAAGATGCCGCCGTTCAACGCCCAGCCGTGCAGCAGGACCAGATCGGGGCCCTGCCCCAGGGTGTCGATATGCATCGTTGTCGTCGTTGCGAAAGAACAGGAAAGGCAGCGTCGGCCGTCGCGTCAGTGCGCCGCGCGCTGCGCCAGCACCTGCGGCAGCAGCAGGCGCCACTGCCGGCGCGGATAGTCGCGGGTGCGCCAGGCGGACACGCGATGCGCACCGCGGCG
Organism: Xanthomonas sp. SHU 308; assembly: GCF_000364645.1. Classification (NCBI taxonomy): domain Bacteria; kingdom Pseudomonadati; phylum Pseudomonadota; class Gammaproteobacteria; order Lysobacterales; family Lysobacteraceae; genus Xanthomonas; species Xanthomonas sp. SHU 308. Next base: position 1,601 of record NZ_AQOK01000569.1, read on the forward strand.
CTGCTGGATCGCCGCGCTCAGCCAGTCGCCGTCGATGCCCTGCCAGGCGCCGGCCGTGGTCAGCAGGTTCGGCGCCAGCCGCGGATGCACGTCCTCGCGCAGCATCTGCCACAGCGTATCGGTGGCGAACGGCGAGGCGGCGAGTACCGCGGCGATCTGCGCATGCCGCGCGTCGACCGCATCGTCCAGGTACAGCTCGGCCAGCGCGTCCCACACCGCGCGTCGCGCGGCGAGGCCGGTCGCGCTCACGCCGGCACGCCGGGCGGGTGCGCGGCCACA
>NZ_AQOK01000570.1:0-693 GCF_000364645.1 Xanthomonas sp. SHU 308
CGCTGGCCGCGCGGGTCGCCGCGCACCTGCATGCGCGCGGCCGTGGCGGGGCGCTGGACGATCTGCCGCTGACCGAGCTGCCCTCGGCGACCCCGGGCGCACCGCTGGCCATCGTGCTGTCCGGCGACGGCGGCTGGCGCGACATCGACAAGGGCATGGCCGAAGCGCTGCAGCGCCGCGGCATCGCCGTGGTCGGCTGGGACAGCCTGCGCTACTTCTGGCGGGCCAAGCCGCCGGCGCGGGCCAGCGCCGACCTGAGCCGGGTCATCGCCTACTACCAGCAGCGCTGGCGTCCGCAGAAGATCCTGCTGGTCGGCTATTCCTTCGGCGCCACCACCCTGCCGTTCATGGTCAACCGGCTGCCGCCGGCGCAGCGCCAGCAGGTCGGCCTGGTCGCGTTGCTGGGCCTGGAGCACAAGGCCGATTTCCAGATCCGCGTGCGCGGCTGGCTCAACCTCGGCGATGACGACGACGCACTGCCGGTGCAGCCGGAACTGGCGCGCATTCCCGCGGCGCAGTTGCTGTGCGTGTACGGCGACAAGGAAAAAGATACGCTCTGCCCGCAATTGCGCGCGCGCGGAGCGGAGGTGGTGGTGTTGCACGGCGGTCACCATTTCGATCAACATCCGGCCGGGCTGGCGACGATCGTCGACGACCGCTGGCAGCAATTGTCCGCCGACGCGCGCCTGCCGG
>NZ_AQOK01000571.1:0-533 GCF_000364645.1 Xanthomonas sp. SHU 308
CGGGCGGCGCCGCGCCCTGCGCCTGCGGCTGCAGCAACACCAGCAACTGGCGGCTGTCGGGCATCCACGCATAGCCCTCGCCGGACACCGTGTTGAGCCGCTCGGCGACACGTCGCGCACGCCGCGCGGCGATGTCCACCACCCACAGCTCGTTGGCGCCGCTGCGCCCGTCGACCCGGTTGAAGGCCAGATGCCGCTGGTCGGGCGCCCAGGCCATGCCGGCGATCGACAGCGGCGACGGCAAACCCTCGATCTGCAGCTCGCTGCCGTCGGCGATGCGCAGCAGCCACAGCTTGTCGCCGAAGGCGAAGCGGCTCTGCGAGCGGGTGCGCGGATGGATGCGCAGCCCGGCCAGCTTGAGTTCCGGCTGCGCGACCTGGGCGATGCCGGGCAGCGCAGGCAACTGCAGCATCGCCGCCAGATCGCGCCGCGGGCTCAGCGACAGCTGCGGCGGCCGCGGCGCATCGACGATGGCCTGCAGTGGCGCCGACGGCAGTTGGTAGCCGCTGTCCGCAGCAGGATCGGCGGCGGCC
>NZ_AQOK01000572.1:0-4901 GCF_000364645.1 Xanthomonas sp. SHU 308
GGCGGTGCGCAACGCCCCACTGCAACGCCCCACGCGCTTCGCGGCGCCTGCCTGGCGCCTGCGCGCGCTTCCCAGGCAGGCTGCGTCGCCGCGCCACCGACGCGCTGCGTCCGGGTTGCGGCAGCGGCCTAGCCGACCACCCGATCGCGGCCTTCGCGCTTGGCCTGGTACAGGTGCTTGTCGGCCTTCACCAGCAGGTCGCGGCGGGTGCGCAGGGCCGGCGACAGGCAGGCGAAGCCGATGCTGGCGGTGAAGCGCACCGCGCGACCGTCGTCGGCGTACAGCGCCAGGTCGGCCACGCGCAGGCGCAGCGCGTCCAGGCGCGCGCGCGCCGCCTCCTGGTCCAGGCCGGGCAGCACCAGCAGGAATTCCTCGCCGCCATGGCGCGCGGCGAACGCCTGCTCGCCGAGGCTGTCGCGCAGCGCCTCGCCGACCCGGCGCAGCACCTCGTCGCCGATCTCGTGGCCGTAGGCGTCGTTGATCTTCTTGAAGTGGTCGATGTCCAGCAGCGCCACGCACAACGGCGTGCGCGCGCTCAGCGCCCGCTCCAGCGCCGTGTTGAGATAGGGATCGCCGGTGCGCCGGTTGGGCAGGCCGGTCAGCGCATCGTGCCCGGCCTGGTAGGCGAGCTTGCGCACCAGGTCCTCGCGTTCGAGGTTGGCCAGCTTCAACGCCAGGTTCTTGGCCTTCAGCTCGTGGGTGCGCTCGGCGATGATGGTGTTGAGCCGGCGCTGGCGGCGCCGGTAGCGATAGCTGCGGCCGCGGTACCACCACAGGATCAGAGCGGTCGCGCACAGCGCCGCCAGCACCACGAACGGCCAGCGCTCCCAGAACGGCGGCACCAGCTGCAGTTGCAGCGAGGCGCTGCCGATGCGTTCGCTGCGCGACCAGTCCAGCGGACTGGTCATCGCCTGCACGTCCAGGCGATAGCTGCCCGACGGCAGGTTGGTGTAGACGGCTTCCTCGTTGCTGCCGGCATCGACCCACTGCCGGTCGAATCCCTGCAGGCGGTAGCGGTAGCGCACCTTGTCCGGCGAGCGGAAGCTCAGCCCGGCATAGCCGACCGCGAGCCGGGCGACACCGCCGTGCAGGCGGTACTCGCCACGCAGCGGCTGCGCCACGCCGTCCACCTGCACATGCGAGATCACCAGCGGCGGCGCACGCACGTTGCGCCGGCTCGGCAGGGCCGGATCGATCAGCGCCAGCCCGGCCGAGGTCGGGATCAGCAGCGCCCCGTCGCGGCTGCGCCAGCCGGCCGGTGCGCTGCTGCCGTTGCCCTGCCCGCCGGGCATGCCGTCGCTGCGGTCGACCACATCCACCGCCAGGGTGCTGCGCTGGCCCGCGTCCAGCTCCGCCAGCCGCGCACGCGCGATGCGCAGCACACCGCGGTTGCTGTTCGCCCACAGGTTGCCGTTGCCGTCGTCGAGCAGCCGGAACAGCTTGTCGCGCGGCAGACCGACGCTATGGTCGTAGATGCGCCACTGCCCGCCGCGCAGCCGCAGCAGGCCGCGGTCGCTGGCGACCCACAGGGTACCGTCGGCATCTTCGAGGAAGTCGAAGGCGTTCTGCGCCGGGAAGCCCTGCCCGCTTGGCCGCGCCTGCAGCGTGCCGTTGCCCGCGAGCGTGGCGACGCCCTGATTGGTGCCGATCCACAGCACGCCGGCGTGGTCGCGGTACAGTGCCTGCACCTGTCGCCCGGGCAGGCCGTCGGCGCTGCCGTAGGCCCGCGTGCGATCGCCCTTGCGGTACAGCAGCCCCTCGTTGCCGCCGATCCACAGGCCGCCGTCGGCATCGGCCAGCAGCGCGCGCACCATGGAGCGCGGCACGCCCGCGGCCACGCCCAGGCGTTGCCGGATCGTGCCGTCGGCCGACAGCAGCAGCACGCCCTGGTCGTAAGTACCCACCCACATGCCGCCGTCGCGGGCGGCGGCCAGCGCCAGCACCGATGGATCGCGGCCCGGCCGCTCGCTCAGCCGTACCGCGCGGATGCGGCCGCCCTCCCAGCGGTCCACGCCGGCGGCGTGGCCGATCCAGATCGTGCCATCGGCGTTCTGCTCGACCACGCGCACATAGTCGCTGCCGAGCCCGTCCTGGCGGGTCAGGCCGCCAGCGTCGCCCTTGGCGACACGGAACAGCCCGTCGGTGCTGCCGGCCCACACCAGGCCCTCGTGGTCCTCGATCAGCGCGGGGCTGACCACGCCGGAGATCGACAGGACTTCGTCGCTGGCGCCGTTGGCGGTGCGCCGCAACAGCTGCCCGCTGGACAGGCTCATCCACAGCTGGCCGTCCTGGTCCTGCAGCGCGGCATCGACGCGCTGGCCGCGCCGCAGCCATTGCAGCTCGCCGTTGCCGCCGAGCCAGAACACGCCCTCGTCGCTGGCCACCAGCAGGCCGCCGTGACGGTCGGGGGTCAGCCGCCGGATCGAGGCGGTGCGCATCGCCGCCGTGCCCCAGCGTTGCGCCTGCGTGTCGTGCGCGGTCAGGCGGAACAGCCCCTGCGAGGTGCCCACCAGCACCGCATCGCGGTAGCGCAGCAGCGCGGCGATGCGGGTCCGGCGCAGCCCCGCGGCGGTGCCGACATCGACCAGGCGACCGTCGGCCTCGATCCGGAACAGGCCGTCCTCGCTGCCCACCCACAGCGCGCCGTCGGCATCGCGCAGCATCGCGGTGACCCGCAGGCGCTGCGCGCGCGCATCGCCCAGATGCTCCCAGCGCCCGGCGGCGTAGCGGAACACGCCGTCGTAGGCGGTGCCGACCAGCATGCCGCCATCGGTTTCGGCGAGCAGTGCGAACACGCCCGACAACTCCATGCCCGGGGTGTTCTGGCGATCGAAGACGGTGAAGGCGCGGCCGTCGAAGCGGGCCACGCCTTCCCAGGTTCCCACCCAGATCATGCCGTCGCGGTCCTGGGCGAGCGCGTGCACCAGGTTGTGCGGCAGCCCCTCTTCCATGGTCCAGCGCGCGATCACCGGGCGATCGAGCACCGCGCGCTCGGTCAGCGGCGCGGCCGGTTCGGCGCGCGCGGCGGCACTGGCGCAGCACAGCGCCAGCAGCAGGCATATCACCACGCCCAGGCGGCGACACAGCGCTAGCGCGCCGTCGCGACTATCGTGACGCCGATCCCCCTGTTCCATCCCTTTCCGAATCACACCTGCAACGGCGCGCGGGTACCCCCTGTGGGCAGATGGCTAATCTATCACTGCCTGTTCGGCGCCGATGTCAGGGTGTTCCTGACGCCCAGGCCTGGCTCACGGGGGTAGCGGCAGGGTCACGCAGACGCGCAGGCCGCCCAGGGTCGGCGAGGCGTCCAGGGTCACCTCGCCGCCGTGCGCGGTCACCACCTCACGCACGATCGCCAGGCCCAGGCCGCTGCCTTCCACGCCACTGCCCAGCTCGCGGTGGAAGCGCGCGAACACCCGCTCGCGCGCCTCGGCCGGGATGCCGGGACCGGAATCCTCGACGCTGAAGCAGACGCCGTCACGGCCGGCGCACAGCGCCACCTCGACCTGGCCCTGCGGCGGCGCATAGCGCAGCGCGTTGTCGATCAGGTTGCGCACCAGCGCCGACAGCGCCGCCTCGTTGGCCGGCAGCCGTGCCGGGTCGTTGCGGCGCAGGTGCAGGTGCTGACCGCGGCGCGCGGCCTGATCGCGCGCCTCCTCCACCTGCAACGCCACCAGCGCGTCCAGCGCCAGCGGCGACAGCGCCGCGGCGGCAGCGCCCGGCTCGACCCGGCTCAGGGTCAGCAACTGTGCGACCAGCCGCTCCACCCGGCGCACGCTGGCGTCCAGGTGCCGCTGCGATTCGCTGCGCTCGTCGGCGTCGCGGGCCTGGCGCAGGTTGTCGGCGTGCACCTTCAGCGCGGCGATGGGAGTGCGCAGTTCGTGCGCGGCATCGGCGATGAAGCGGCGTTCGCGCTCCAGCGCGGTCTGCAGGCGCCGCATCAGTCCGTTGACCGCGGCGACCAGGCCGAGGATCTCGCGCGGCACGCCCTGCAGCGGCAGCGGTTCCAGCCGCTGCGGGTCGCGCTCGCCGATCGCCTGCGAGACCCGGCTCAGGGCGCCGCTGGCCCAGCTCACCACCAGCCACACCAGCACCACCAGCACCGGCAGGGCCAGCAGCAACGGCAGGGCCGTGCCCAGCGCGATGTCCTCGGCCAGTTCCTCGCGGATATCGGCCTGTTCGCCGGTCTGGAACCAGCGCCCGCCCGGCGAGCGCAAGCTGAAGGTGCGCCAGCGGTCGCCATCCAGGGTGACGTCGGCGAAGCCGGCGCGCAGCGGCGCCAGCTGCCGGGTCGGCCCGCTGTCCGAGCGCAGCAGCAGATGGCCATTGCGGTCGCGCACCTGGAACGCGAGTTTGCTTTCGTAGGCGTGCCCGGTGCGGAACGCCAGCGCCTCGCCCACGCCCTGCGCCTGGCCATGCCAGCCGCGGATCACGATGGCGTCGCCGGCCGGACCCAGCCGCGACAGATCGTCCAGCGGCTCGTCGACCAGGCTCAGCAACACGCGCGAGGACTGCACCAGCTTGGCATCGAACATCTCGCCGGCCTCCTGCAGGCCGGCGCGGTAACTCAGCAGCGCGGTCAGCGCGAACACCGGCACCACCACGCCGAGCAGGCCGCCCAGCAAGCGTCGCCGCATCGAACTCATGGCGCCGCCGTCGCGGCCTGGGTGTCGAGCGCGTAGCCGACCCCGCGCACGGTGCGGATCAGCGCCGGATCGAGCTTGCGCCGCAGCTGGTGCACGTGCACGTCCACCGCGTTGCTGGCCACATCCTCGTCCCAGCCGTACAGCCGCTGCTGGATCGAATCGCGGGCGATGGCGCGGCCGTGGCGCTCGGCCAGCAGCCACAGCAGGGCGAACTCGCGCCGGGTCAGGTCCAGGGCACGGCCGCGCCAGCGCACC
>NZ_AQOK01000573.1:0-891 GCF_000364645.1 Xanthomonas sp. SHU 308
CGATCTCCAGCTGCGGCGTGGCGCGGCCGGCGCTGCGCCGCAGCAGCGCACGCGTGCGCGCCAGCAGTTCGGTGATGTCGAAGGGCTTGCCCAGGTAATCGTCGGCGCCCACGTCCAGGCCCAGCGCACGGTCGGCCGGCCGCTCACGCGCGCTGAGCACCAGGATCGGCACGTCGGCACCGAGCTGGCGGGTGCGCCGGATCACCTCCAGCCCGTCCACCCGCGGCAGCCCCAGGTCCAGCAGCACCAGGTCGATCTCGCCATCGCCGATCGCGGCCAGCGCGGCGGCACCGTCCTGCACCCAGTCCACCGAATACGCGGCGCGGCGCAGGGCGGTGCGGATGCCCTCTCCCAGCGACAGATCGTCTTCCACCAGCAGGATGCGCATGACCGCAGTGTGGGCGGCCGCTCAGCGGCTGGCAAGATGCGTTTCGACCTCGTGCAGCGCCGCCTGGATCTGCTGGCGGCGGCCGTGGTCGGCCACCTCGCGGCCGGGCCGCGGCGGCGCCGCCAGGGCCTTGCGCAGCGCCGCCGCGGCGCCGCTCCAGTCCTTCTGCGCGCGCAGGAAATCGCCGTAGAAGTAATTGGCGTCGATGCCGTCCGGGTCGTACTGCAGGCCCTGCTGCAGCAGCGCGCGCGCCTTGGCGTCGTCGCCGAAGCCCACTGGCCAGCCCGGCACCTGGTAGTACAGCGCGCCCAGGCTGGTGCAGCCGGCGCCGTTCAGGGCGGCCGGGTCCAGCGCCAGCGCCTGCTCGAAATCGCTGCGGGCGCGCTTGACCAGGCCCAGCGCGCCGAGGCCGCCGCGCTCGCCGGCTTCGCTGGACAGCACGATGCCCTCCCAGATCAGCGCCGCCGGATCGCGCGGCGCCGCCTGGCGGGCGGCGGCCGCCT
>NZ_AQOK01000574.1:0-949 GCF_000364645.1 Xanthomonas sp. SHU 308
GCCTGCATCGCCGCGGTCGCCCGCCACTGCACCGTGCGCCGCCCGCCGCCGCGCGCGGCGCACCGCCTCTGCCTGGAGCTTGCCGATGCCATCGCTGCCGCGCCTCGCCACCCTCGTCCTGTTCGCCTTCGCGCCACTGGCCTGCACCGCCGCACGCGCGCAAACGGCCGCGACGGAGACCCTGGAAAAAGTCGTCATCCTCAAGCGCCACGGCGTGCGCGCGGCGATGTCCAGCGCGGAGCAACTGGAGCGTTACTCGGCGCGCCCCTGGCCGCGCTTCGCGGTGCCCGCCGGGTATCTCACCGCGAACGGCGCGGCGCTGGAACGCTTGTTCGGCGCCTACTACCGCGCCCGCTACGCACCGCTGGGGCTGTTCGCCGGCGACGGCTGCGCGGCCGCGTACTACTGGGCCAACCGCACCCAGCGCACCCTCGCCTCGGCACAGGCGCTGGCCAGCACGCTGACCCCGGGCTGCGCCAACCCGGTGCACAGCGTCGCCGACGATGCCTCCGATCCGCTGTTCGACGGCGCGCCCGCCCTGCACACTCCCTCCGCGGCGGCGCAGATGCGCGCGGCCATCGCCGGCCGCATCGGCGGCGATGCGCAGGCCTGGAACGCGGCCCAGGCCGATGCCATCGACAGCCTGCAGCAACTGCTGCTGCAGTGCGCGCAACGGCCCTGCCCGGCCGACGCCGGCAGCGGCAAGCTGCGCCTGGATGCGGTGCCGGCGCGGCTGGGCGATACCGACGACGCAATCCCTGGCATCGAAGGCCCGGCCGCGGCCGCCTCCGGCCTCAGCGAGAGCCTGCTGATGGCCTGGGCCGACGGCCAGGACTTCACCGTGCTGGGCTGGCGCGGCGTCGACGAGGCCAGCCTGCTGCGCGCCTTCGCCCCGCACCAGGCCGAGTTCGCGCTGCGCCTGCGCGCGCCGGCGGTGGCGCGCATGGCC
>NZ_AQOK01000575.1:0-930 GCF_000364645.1 Xanthomonas sp. SHU 308
GGGAGGGACTTCAGTCCCGACGCGACGAACTAAAAGCACCGCGATTGAGGCCGTTCTGCATTGGATGCCTCGGAGGCCACGCAGAGGCGCGCGTGGTCTCTGCAGTCTTCTACACACTGCGGGATGCTCTCCCGAGCAATTCCTGCACAGCGCGTCGGGGCTGAAGCCCCTCCCACAGTGCAGGGACCAAGTGCTACCGGCGGTCCGGCATTGGTGCTGCGATCGCTTCGCATGCATTCGGTGCACATCCGCCGACCTGCATGCATCGTGATGGCGAACCGCTTGGCGCGATTGCGCGTCACACGTCGCAGCTACGGCGATACCGCATCTGCTCGATGCAAAAACCCTGAACGCAACCTGTCTACCACGCGACGCGACGCCGCCGTTATGGTCGCTGCACAGGGGGAGGCACTGCGCCGATCGGCCGCACTGCCCTGAACGTCATGCCACGCATCGCGCCACGGCCGCTCCGCTGCCGCGACGGCGCGCCCTTCCTTCTTGCGTTCGAGGATTCCGCTCATGACTCTGCCACGTCATCATCGTCCGTCGGTGCTGCTGCCGTCCCTGCTGCTCGCGCTCGCCGCCACCTCCGCCAGCGCCGCGCAACGCGTGGATCTGCACGCCAAGAATCCGGACACGCTCGGTGCCCAGTACCGCAGCGCCGCCGCGCGCGTGGGCGGCATCCCGGCCGCGGCCGCGGTGCGCCATGCCGAACTGATCGGGCTGGACGCCGAGTCCGCGCTGACCCTGCTCGGCAGCAGCGACGATGCCGACGGCACCGTGCACCGCCGCTACCAGCAGACCTTCCGCGGCATTCCGGTATGGGGCGAGCAAGTGATCGTCAGCGAGCGCGCCGACGGCAGCGTGCGCAGCCTGTTCGGCCGTTCGGTAGCCGGGCTGGCCAGCGAACTGCCGGCCACCGCCGCCAAC
>NZ_AQOK01000576.1:0-3573 GCF_000364645.1 Xanthomonas sp. SHU 308
GCTGAGCGCCGATGCCGCGCTGCGTGTGGCCCAGCGCGTCGCGCTGGGCGCCGCGCAGGCCGAGCGCCGCATCGAACGCGCGCAGGCGCCGCAGATGATCTATCTCGACGACAGCGACCGCGCGCACCTGGCCTACGTGGTGTCGTTCTTCGCCGATGCGCCGAACGGCGGCGCGCCGAGCAGGCCGTTCGTGATCGTGGATGCGCGCAGCGGCGCCATCCTCAAACAGTGGGACGCGCTGACCACGCGCGATGCCACCGGCCCGGGCGGCAACGCCAAGACCGGCCAGTACGAGTACGGCAGCGACAGCATCCACGGCTTCCTGGAGGTGGACGACAACTGCCGCATGCAGAACAGCAACGTCAAGTCGGTGAACCTCAACGGCGGCAGCTCCGGCACCACCGCGTACCAGTTCACCTGCCCGCGCAACACCTACAAGACCATCAACGGCGCCTACTCGCCGATCAACGACGCGCACTACTTCGGCGGCGTGATCGAGAAGATGTACCGCAGCTACGTCGGCGTGGCGCCGCTGACCTTCCAACTGGTGATGCGCGTGCATTACGGCACGCGCTACGAGAACGCGTTCTGGAACGGTTCGACGATGAACTTCGGCGACGGCAACACGCGCTTCTATCCGCTGGTGAGCGCCGACGTCGCCGGCCACGAGGTCTCGCACGGCTTCACCGAGCAGCATTCCAACCTCACCTATTCCGGCCAGTCCGGCGGCATCAACGAGGCGTTCTCGGACATGGCCGGCGAGGCCACCGAGTACTACCTCAAGGGCACGAACGACTTCAAGGTCGGCACCGAGATCTTCAAGGCCAACGGTGCGCTGCGCTACATGGCCACCCCGACCCAGGACGGCAGCTCGATCGACAACGCCGCCAACTACCGCAGCGGCCTGGACGTGCATTACTCCTCGGGCGTCTACAACAAGGCGTTCTACACCCTGGCCACCACCTCCGGCTGGAACACGCGCAGCGCGTTCGAGGTATTCGCCCGCGCCAACCAGCTGTACTGGACGCCCAGCACCAGCTTCAACAGCGGCGCCTGCGGCGTGCAGACCGCCGCGAGCGACCTGAGCCGCTCGGTGACCGCGGTGCGCAATGCCTTCGCCGCCGTTGGCGTGAGTTGCCCGCAGTAGGGCCTGCACGGACGCGCACGGCCATCCGCGTGGATGGCCGTGCGTTGCAGTTCGGGATGGGGATTGGGGATTGGCAACAGCTGCTCTCGCCGATCGTCGCGTAGGAGCGGCGCTTGTCCCCTTTTCGGGATCAGCCGCGACGCGCGATCGCCAAAACGTCACGACGGAAGCCGCTCCTGCGCCGGGTCGGCGATACTGTGTGGTCTCTCCCGCGCCCTGCCCGCCTCCGATGCCGTTCGCTTCCCTCGGTCTGTCGCCCGCGCTGTATCCCGCCTTCGCCGCCGCGCTCGCGCGCGTCGGCTGGCAGACACCCACGCCGATCCAGCAGCAGGCCGTACCGCTCGTCGTCGCCGGCCACGACCTGCTGGCCATGGCGCAGACCGGTTCCGGCAAGACCGCGGCGTTCGCGCTGCCGTTGCTGCAGGCCTGCGCGCAGGCGGCCAGGCCGGCGCGCTCCACCCGCGTGCTGGTGCTGGTGCCGACCCGCGAACTGGCGGTGCAGGTCGCCGATACCTTCGTCGCGCTGGGCCTGGAATTGCCGCGGCGGCCGCGGGTGGTGGTGGCGGTCGGCGGCGTCTCGATCAATCCGCAGATGCTGGCGCTGCGCGGCGGCGCCGACGTGGTGGTGGCCACGCCCGGGCGTCTGCTCGACCTGCTGGCGCAGCGCGCGCTGCAACTGGACGCGGTGGCGCACCTGGTGCTGGACGAGGCCGATCGCCTGCTCGACCTGGGCTTCGGCGCCGAGCTGGAGCGGCTACTGCAACTGCTGCCGCCGACGCGGCAGACCCTGTTGTTCTCGGCCACCCTGCCAGCCCCGATCGCGGCGCTGGCCACGCGCCTGCTGCGCGCGCCGCGACGCATCGGCGACGCCGCCGACGCCGCCCCGATCCCGGCGACGCTGCGCCAGCGCGCGATCGAGGTCGACGACGGGCGTCGCCTGGCGTTACTGCAGCATTTGCTGGAACAGGAAGCATGGCCACGCGCACTGGTGTTCGTCGCCAGTCGGCGCAGCGCCGAGCAGGTCGCGACGGCGCTGGCCAAGGCCGGCATCGCCGCACAGCCACTGCACGGCGACCTCGCACAAGGGCGGCGCCTGCGCACCCTGGAGGCGTTCCGCCAGCAGCAGGTGCGGGTGCTGGTGACCACCGACCTGGCCGCGCGCGGCATCGACATCGCCGCGCTGCCGGTGGTGGTGAACTACGACCTGCCGCGTTCCACCGCGGACTACACCCATCGCATCGGCCGCAGCGCGCGCGCCGGTGCCGAGGGCCAGGCGCTGAGCTTCGTCGACGCGGCCAGTGCGGCGCATCTGCGCCTGATCGAAAAGCGGCAAGGCGTGCGCGTGCCGCGCGAACGCATTCCCGGCTTCGAGCCGAAGCAAGCGCCAACCCCGGCCGCCGCACCGTCCACGGAGGCGGCCGCCTCCACCGGCGGCATCAAGGGCAAGCGACCGAGCAAGAAGGACAGGCTGCGCGCGGCGCGTGCGCAGGACGGGGAGCCGCCCGCGAGCGGCTGAGCGGCGCCGCGTGGGCTGTACGACGCCTCACTGCGGCATCCGTCGCCACACAGACGCGTGCCGAGATCAGGCACGTTTCCGGCCAGAACATCAGAACGACCGCGTCGCCATGCTACGCGGGCTTGTCGGACGGATCCGACCAAGGACGCCAGGAGCGTCCGCGCCAACGCGTGCCGCAGTCGGCCCTCCGGCCAGAAACGCCTGGAAGGCCTGCCGCACCGCGGCAAGCGCTGCGGCGATGCCAAAGGGCGCGGGCAGTGGCCTGGCGTCGCACGTCGATGCCACGGCGCCGCCCCCGGCGCGACAGGCACGCCGAATCGCGCTCAGTCCTCGAAGGGATCGTGCTCGCTTTCGTCCTGGCCGCCCTTGGCCCGCGGCGGCCGCGTGCACGCGCGGCTGCGGATCTCCACGTAGAACTGCTCGCCGCCGGCAGCGACCAGCGCGTCGACCGCACGCAGCAGTTCGGCCGGCGGCAGCACCGCGGCGGTGGCTTCCTCGGTGCCGAACAGAGTGTCGAAATCCCAGTAGTCCGCACCGGCCGGCAAGGTCTTGCGGCGCTCGCGGCGGATGTACTTGCGGATGTCGTGCTTGGCGGCGTCGAGCAGGCGGTCGGGATGCTTGCCTTCGATGCGGAGCCGGTAGGTCTTCTTCACTGCGGGAAATCCTGGAAAGGGAATGCGGCGGTCATCGCAGGGCGACGGCGCGGCGGGCGCACCGACGGACGGCGCGTACGACGGCCGCCATGGTGCCAGAAGCGGCCGCACGCTGCGGATTGCGCGGATAATCGGGGCACGCCCCATGGCACGCAGGAGCCACCGATGACCGATCCGTCCGCTTTCGCGGGATACCGCGTGCTCGTTGCCGGCGCCAGCCGCGGGATCGGCCTGGCGATCGCCGATGCCTTCGCCCG
>NZ_AQOK01000577.1:0-2640 GCF_000364645.1 Xanthomonas sp. SHU 308
CGCGCAGTCCCGCGCCGCTGGCCGACGCCGCCGCGCAGCTGCAGCGCCACGGCCACCCGGTCGCGGCGCAGTGCTGCGATCTGGCCGACGCCGCGCAGATCCAGACCTGGGTGGCCCAGGCCGCGGACGCACTGGGTGGCATCGACGTGATGATCAACAACGCCTCCGGCTACGGCCATGGCGACGACGATGCGAGCTGGCAGGCCGGCTTCGACATCGACCTGATGGCCGCGGTGCGCTGCAACCGCGCCGCGTTGCCGCACCTGCGCGGCAGTGGTCGCGGCTGCATCCTCAACATCAGCTCGATCAACGGCCTGCGGCCGACACCGCGGGTGCCGGCGTACTCGGCGGCGAAGGCGGCGCTGAACTACTACACGACCACCCTGGCGACGCAGCTGGCGCGCGAGCGGATCCGGGTCAATGCGATCGCGCCCGGTTCCATCGAGTTCCCCGGCGGCCTATGGGAGCAGCGTCGCCAGCAGCAGCCCGAGCTGTACCGGCAGATCCGCGCCAGCATTCCGTTCGGCGCCTTCGGCGCGATCGACGACGTCGCCAACGCGGCACTCTTCCTGGCCTCGCCGCAGGCACGCTGGATCACCGGCCAGGTGCTGGCGGTGGACGGCGGGCAGTCGCTGGGCGCTTGAGGAAGGTCGCGCCCGGCCTGGTCCAGGCACACGAGGCACCGCGGCGAAGAACTGCGTGACTGCTCGCGGTGCAGACGCGGGCGCCTACATCGCGCACGAACGTCCGCCCCATCGCAAAGCGGCTTCAATGTGCATCGCACGCAATGCTATGCACTCGCGCGCTCCAATCCCGAATCCCCAATCCCCAATCCCCAATCCCAGCCCCTAAACCAACTGCGCCGCATCGACGATCTGCACGCCCGACCGCGGCCGCAGCGCGGCATCGACCAGCGCCGCGGCGATACGTTCGGCCGGGTTGATCCGGTAGCGCCGCGGCAGCAGCGGCCCGAGCGCGCGCAACACCACGCTGGCGGCATGCTCGCCGCGGCGGCGTTGCGCACGCTCGCCACCGATCAGGCCGGGCCGCACCAGGGTCAGCGACGGAAAGCCGAGCGCGCGCAGGTCGTGTTCCAACTCGCCCTTGACCCGGTTGTAGAAGGCCCATGACCGCGGATTCGCGCCCAGCGCGGAGTTCAGCGCGAAGGCCTCGGTGCCGTGCTGGCGCAGCAGCCGCGCGATCGCCAGCGGATAGTCGTGATCGACCCGGCGGAACGCCTCCCGCGAGCCGGCCTGACGCATCGTGGTGCCGAGCGCGCAGATCGCCGCCTGCACTTGCCACCAGGGTGCACGTGCCGGCAGCGCGTCGAAGTCGAGCACCGGGTTGTGCAGCTTGGGATGGGTCATGGCCAGCGCGCGCCGGGTCGGCGCGATCACCGCGCTGCAGGCGGGGGCGGCCAGCAACTGGCGCAGCGCGTGGCCGCCGACCAGGCCGGTGGCGCCGGCGAGCAGGATTTTCATGGGGCGTCCTTGGAGGCTGGCTGGGGGAGGCGGCGACTATCGCAGGGGCGGCGGCAAGGCGTTGTGGGTGGGGTGTGCGGTCCATGAGGCGCTGCGCGCCCGTACCCTCACCCCAACCCCTCTCCCGACGGGAGAGGGGCTATGGCTTTTCCCTTCTCCCACTGGGAGAAGGTGCCCCGCAGGGGCGGATGAGGGTTCGCGGCGCCAGCCAGCCTGGTCCTCGCATGCTCCTGCCTACCCCACACACGGTCGCCGCGCCGCAGCAGGTACGCCACAATAGCCGCCCCATCGCGCCGGCCGGCGCGCTGCAACCTGACGAGGAGCGGTTCGATGTTCGTGGTGTGCGGAGAGGCCTTGTACGACATCTTCATCGACGGCTACGCCGGCACCTCGGTCGGGATGACCGCGCGCCAGGGCGGTTCGCCGTTCAACGTGGCCATCGGCCTGGCCCGCCTGGGCGCGCCGTCGGCGCTGTTCACCGGCCTGTCCACCGACCCGCTGGGCCGCCAGCTGCGTGCCACCCTCGAAGGCGAAGGCGTGGCCCTGGACTACTGCATCGACAAGCGCGAGGCCACCACCCTGGTGATGGTCGCGCTCGACGCCGGCGGCGTGCCCAACTACGCCTTCTACGGCACCGGCTGCGCCGACCGCGCGCTGACCGAGGCCGACCTGCCGGCGCTGGACGCGCGCGTCGGCGGCCTGCATTTCGGTTCCTACACCCTGGTCGCCGAGACCACCGCCAGCACCTTCCAGGCACTGGCCGAGCGCGAGCGCGGGCAGCGGCTGATCTCGCTGGACCCGAACGTGCGGCCGACGGTGGAGCCGGACATGGCGGTGTGGCGCGCGCGGCTGGCGCGCTGGATCACGCTGGCGCACGTGGTCAAGGTCAGCCAGGAGGACATCGAGCTGCTGTATCCGCAGCAGGATCCGTTCGCCATCGCCCGCAGCTGGCTGCAGCAGGGGCCCTCGCTGGTGGTGATGACCCTCGGCGGCGACGGCGCGGTGGCCTGGCGCGGCGACAGCGAAGCGCGCGTGCCCGGCCGCGTGGTGCAGGTGGTCGATACGGTCGGCGCCGGCGACAGCTTCCAGGCGGCGCTGCTGCAGCAGTTGCCCGATCCGGCCGCGCTGGCGGCGCTGGGCAGCGAGCCGGCCGCGCTGG
>NZ_AQOK01000578.1:0-1282 GCF_000364645.1 Xanthomonas sp. SHU 308
GGTCGCGGTCGCCGCCGCTGCGTCGGTCCAGCGCCGGCCGCAGCGCCTGCGCGGCGATCGGCTGCTCGTCCAGGCGCAGGCTCAGGTCCGCGCCCAGGGTCAGAAGAATCGGGTCGCGGTCGGGCGCGCCGGCCGCGGCACCGCTGGCCGGCAGCTCGACCGGCACCTCCACCGTCGCCAGTGGTGCGGCGATCATGAACACGATCAGCAGCACCAGCATCACGTCGATCAACGGCGTCACGTTGATCGCGTGCTGTTCTTCGAGGGTGTCGTCGTCGTCGTCGCGTGCGGTGCGGATCGCCATGGCCGGCCTCATCGCGTGGCGGCGGCGTCGGCCGCTGCCGGCGCGTCGGCGTGGAGGCGGTCCAGGTCGCGCGACACCAGTTGCTGCACACCGGCCGACAGATCGCCCAGGCGCTGGCGCAGCCCGCCCAGGCGCCGCGCGAGGTGGTTGTAGAACATCACTGCCGGAATCGCCGCGACCAGGCCCAGCGCCGTCGCCAGCAGCGCTTCGGCGATGCCTGGCGCCACCACCGCCAGGGTAGTGGTATTGGCGCGGGCGATGCCGACGAAGCTGCGCATGATGCCCCACACCGTGCCGAACAGGCCGACGAACGGTGCGGTGGCGCCGATGCTGGCAAGCAGCCCGATGCCCTGGCGCCACTGTCGCGCGTGGTCCAGTTCCACCCGCTCCAGGCGCGAAGCCAGCCGTTCCTTGATCCCGGCCGCGTCGCGCAGGCCGCTGGACTGCTGCAGTTCAGCGCGCGCTTCCTGCAGCAGCGCGCGGGCGGCAGGCGTGTCCAACGCCGGCTGCGCCTCGGTCTCGCGCAGCCGCTGCGAACCCTGCAGCGCCGCGCGCGCGGCCTGCAGCGCCGCGCCGGCGCGCGCCAGTTCCCGGTGCTTGGCCAGGAGCACCGTCCACGTCGCGACCGAAGCGACGACCAGGCCGATCATCACCGCCTGCACCACCAGGTCGGCATGCAGGAACATCTGCCAGGCGCTGAGGTCGGCTGGACGCGGTGCGATGGGGGAGATGGGGGCGATAGCGGTCATGGGCTGGGAGGCGGCGTGGTAGGAGGGCGGCGCGGCGGGACGGTATTCAGCGCGGTGGTGGCGCGTCGCGCGGCGCAGGGCGGGTCAGCACGAACGCGGCGCTGGCGGCGATCAGCGCGCCGACGCCGAGCGCCAGCGTCGCGCCGGGATGCGCGCCGCAGCAGAACAGCAGATAGCCCAGCGCCATGCCGCTGGCGGCGAGCCACTTGCCGCGGCGGGGGATGGCGCC
>NZ_AQOK01000579.1:0-6850 GCF_000364645.1 Xanthomonas sp. SHU 308
GCTCGCGCCACAGGCGCAGCGTCGCGCCGTAGCGCGGATGCGCCAGCAGCCAGGCGTCCAGCCGCGGCGAGGAGCGCGAAAAACAGTACGCTGCCAAGATCAGGAAAATGGTGGTGGGCATCACCGGCAGCACGGCGCCGATCAGGCCCAATGCCAGCATCAGCAGGCCCAGGCCGCACCACAGCGCGCGGCTCAGCTGCACGGTCGCCTCCACGGCGGCATCGGCCTCATCGCGGCGTCGCCGGCAGGTGCAGGTCCACGTACGCCTGCACCTGCGCGAACGCGCTGCGCGCGGCGGCGATCACCGCCTGTTCCTGCCCGGCATCGAGCGCCAGGCGGTCGAGCGCGGCGACGAACTGGCGCCAGTGCTGCGCGCGCCCGTCCTCGTGCCCGGCCAGATGGCGCGCGCCGAACTGCGCGTGCAGGCCCAGTTTCGCCGCCAGCCTGGCCAGGATCGCCGCACCCAGGTTGGAGCCTTCGGCCACGTACAGCCAGCCCAGCGCAGCGACCTGGGTGGGGTGGCCGGCGCTGCCGGGCGCGGTGGCGTGGTCGGCGGGAAGCGCAACGCCCAGGTCGTGCAGGTCGGCCACGAGCGCTGGCAGACGCCGGCGCTGCGCCAGGTCCGGCACCACGCTGGCCAGCACCGGGTTGGCGTAGATGCGCTCCATGTCGCAATGGAACCGGTATTGCACCTGCAGGAAGCGCGCGTAGTTGTCGCGCGAGGCGAACGGTTGCGCGGCCATGATGCGCCGGTCCAGCCGGGTATGCGCCTGCGCGGTGGCGGCCTTCAGGCGCTGCGCGCGGCTCGGCGCGGGGGAGGGGGCGATAACGGGTGGCGACGGCGTGTGCGTCACAGGGCGCGCTCCAGTTTCAGGTTGATGGTGTTGCGCTCGTAGCCGTACAGCCAGTCGACGTTGCTGCGCACGCGGTTGTGGCGCAGCGTCAGCAGCGGCACGAAGCCGCCGACCGCCAGGCGCGGCGCGCGCAGCACCAGGGTGTAGGTGCGCTCGGCATCGTGGCGGCGTGCGCGCAGGACCGCGCTGTAGGCGCCGTAGTCGCGCAGCCGGTAGGAGGCGAACACGGTGGCGTCGATGCCTCCCGGCCATTGCCGCGAACCGCCCAGGCGGACGCCGCGCTGCAGGTACGCCTCGGTGTCCTGCACGGCGGCAGTGTCGCTGGCGTCGACCCCGGCGAACACGGTCCAGCGCGCATCCAGGCTGCGGAAATAGGTGGCCGAGGCGCCGCGCATGATCGCGTCGTAGCTGGCGGCGTAAGCGCGGCGGCGGTAGCGCATGTCCTTCCAGTCGCCTTCCAGCTTGACCAGCGACCGCGGCGACAGGCTCCAACTCCATTCCGCATGCACGCCCCAGGCGCCATACAGCGCCTGGTTGCCCAGCGCGTAGTAATCGAACGAGGGCGCCAGCGCCAGGCTGTGGCGGCCGCTGCGATAGCTGTAACCGGCCTGGGTCAGCGCGGTAAGTT
This sequence comes from Xanthomonas sp. SHU 308, assembly GCF_000364645.1. Classification (NCBI taxonomy): domain Bacteria; kingdom Pseudomonadati; phylum Pseudomonadota; class Gammaproteobacteria; order Lysobacterales; family Lysobacteraceae; genus Xanthomonas; species Xanthomonas sp. SHU 308. Next base: position 1,483 of record NZ_AQOK01000579.1, read on the forward strand.
CGTTGTAGGCGCCGTTGTCGCGATAGCTCTGGCCGAACAGCAGCGTGCGCAGGTACAGCCCATGGTGACCGCGCAGCGGCAGGCGCCGTTCGGCGCTGGCATCGTAGTCGGCGCCGAAGGCGACGATCGCCGTGGGCGTGCTGCGGCTGAAGTAGCAGCGCCCTTCCAGCGGCAGCAGGCAGATGGAACTGGCCGAGGTGCGATTGACGTTGTCGCTCCAGGCCGGTCCCAGCGCGAAGGTGCCGTTCCAGTCGCGCCGGTTGGCCAAGGCCTGGCGGAAGCCGGCGATGGTGTTGCGCACACCCTCGGTCCTGGGATCGCCAGCGTCGATCGAGGCGGCAATGGCTGCGAACGCCTGTTCGGCCTCGCGGTCCTGCTGGTCCTCGAACAGCACCCGCGCCAGTTCCAGACGCCCGGGCAGGAAGTCCGGCTGCAACGTCAGCAGCGCGCGGTACTCCCGCTCGGCGTCGCCGTAGCGGCCGCGGTTGCGCGCCACCGCGCCCTGCGCGTAATGCACCAGCAGCGGGTCGCGCTCGGGCAGGGTCAGGTATTCGGCGAGGAACCGCTGCACGGCCGGCCATTGTTTGTTCTGAAGCGACAGGTACAGCGCGCGGCCGACGTCGTTGGCGGTCGGCGCGACGACGTAGGACATGCCGTCGACGACGATGCTCGGTCGCTCGCCGGTGGCCGGCTCCTGCACCAGCGCGCGTTCGCGTTCGAGCGCCTGGCCCTGGTCGCGCTGTTCGAGCAGGCGTCGGGTATCGTCCTGCGCCTGCGCCATCGCGCACGGCGCGGCCGCCAGCCACGCGAGGCAGGCCGTCAGTGCGACAAGCGTGCGTGCGCGCCGTCGGCGCGCGGAAGAAATGCAAGGCATCGAGCAACAGGTGCGAAAGCGGAGCAGGACTGGCATGGTCGTGGCTGGTCCTGCCCGGGTACGGATCGAAAGGCGCGGACGTGCCGCGCAGACGGATTACTGCTTGGCGCCGCCGAAGGCGGTGTCGTACTTCACCCCGGCAAAGTCGGCGATGCCGGCCAGCGCGGCCTGGTTGGCGTAGAACTGGCCGGACACCGCGCCGTTGGCCGCGACCACGCTGCCGGACTGGCGGGCGATGGCGTTGCTGCCGGAGATGCTGGCGTTGCTGTTGATGCTGGCCGTGCCGATGTTGACCGCGAAGCCGGCGTTGTTCTGGATCGAGCCGGTCAGGCGGCCGGTGCCGAAGTTGGCGGTGAAGGTGCCGGTCAACTGGTTGCCGGCGCTGTAGTCGTTGATGCCGACCATGCTGTAGGTGGCGGTGCCGGCGCTGGGCACGCTGCTGTCCGGCTTGTCGCCGACGAAGTACACCGTGTGCGTGTTCAGGCCATCGGCGTTGTCCTTGCGCGAGTACCACTCGCCGAACCATACGTCCTGGCTGCCGACCTGGGAGAAGGCGAACACGCCGAGGTTGTCGTGGCTGCTCGGTGCGCCGCTGTACGGGAAGTTCAGCACCTTGACCGAGCCGACGCCGCCGTACATCGAGAGCCCCTTGAAGTCCACCGGCTTGTCCAGGCCGGTCGAGTTCACCGCGATGCCGGCCTGGCCGGCACGGTGCGGGCCGCCGTTGACGGTGGATTCGCCGACCTTGACGTAGCTTTCGTTGCTCGACTTGCCCAGGAACGGGGCTGCGTGCGCGCTGCCCAGTACGCTGGCGATGGCCAGGCCCAGCAGTGCGGCGTGAGGACGTTTCATGTTCATGCGATGGATCCTTCTGGTTGGTTTGGAACGAGGAAGGACGTCCGTGTCCGGTTCGAATCACACTCCTTGAACGGCGTGCGGGAGATCAGAATCTCCCGGTCATGCTGAGTTTCAGCGTGCGTCCTGGGGCGGCCACCGTGGAGCGGGTGGCCGGGTCGACGTAGTAGCGATCGGTGAGGTTGGTCGCGCCCAGTTCGATGCTCAGGTTCTTGCGCAGCGCATAGCGGGCGTAGGCGTCCAGCAGCAGCGTGGTGCCCCAGGAGAACGGCACGTTGAAGGTGTAGACCAGGCGGCCGTCGCCGCCTTGCACGGAGTTCTCGCGGAACCATTCCAGATCCGGATTGCGATACTGCCGGTAGTAGGTCAGGCGGCTGCCCAGCTCCAGGCGCCGCTGCAACAGGCGCGTGCCCAGCGACCAACTCGCCGACAGCTTCGGCGTGCTCTGGGTGAGCAGGTAGCCGCCGACGAAGCCGTAGTCCACGCAGGTCGGCACGATCCGGCCGCTGCCGATGACATAGCCGTTGTTGCTGGACAGCAGCGCTGCCGTTGTCTCGTCGCAGACTTCGTTCTTCAGCGTGTAGTTCACCCCCAGATCAGTGAACAGGCGGCCGTCGTCGTAGCGGCCCTGCAGCTCCAGGCCGCGGATGGTCTGCTTGTCGATGTTGTCGAACTTGAACTGCGCGTCGCGTTCGATCACGTCGCGGGTCTTGCTGGCGTAGTAGGCCAGCTTGACGTCGGCGGTGGTGTCCGCGCCGAGCAGCGCGCCCAGGTCTTGGACGTAGGCCAGTTCCCAGGTGTGGGCGTGTTCGGGTTTCAGGTCCCAGGGATTGAGCGAGGCGGAGAACGCAACCGTGCTCTCGAACATGCTGGGGAAGCGCAAGGTCTCGCTGTAGCGCAGATACGCCCTGCTGACATCGCTGAAATCCAGCGTCGCCGAGAAGAACGGCATCCAGCCGTGGTCCTTGCGGCGGCGCGCCCTGGCGTCGCCGGTGCTGACGACGGGGCTGGCCAGGCACGTCTGCCCGAGTGTGCCGGGCAGCGCATCCAGCGATCCGTTTAGGCAGGCATTCCCGGCCTTGGTGTAGCGGCCATGCGCATCGGCCTGCCATGGCGCCTTGTGCTGCACGTCGTACTGGGTCGGCACGTTCTGCAGCAGGTCGGCGGCGATGGCGTCGTACTCCTCCTGGGTGATGATCTCCAGGTCCAGCAGTTCGCGATTGCCGGCAAGCTGGTCGGCGATCAACGCCTCGCGCTCGGCCTGGGTGTAGGTCTGGGTGGTGCGATAGCTGATCTCGTAGCCGTCGACCAGCGACTGTCGCAGTTGCCCGGCGTGCGCGGCCAGGAAGTCGTCGAACGCCCAGTACGTGGCGTAGCGCGCGCCGGCGCTCAGCGCCAGCCGCTCGAGCGGCCGCCATTCCACGTTGAAGTAGGCCTGCCGTTCCTGGCGCCGGCCCGCGCGCGGATACATGCGCCAGCCATCGCTGACGCCGAAATAGGCGTCGTCCGAGCGCAGGCGCTCGTGCTGCACGCTGCCGCCGACGCTCAGATCGAGGCCATCGGCCAGGCGGACGCGGTTGCTCGCGGTGAGCCCGGTGCGGTCGTTGCGCGCATTCGCCAGGGCCGTGTTCCTGAGCATCGGGTTGTCAGGCCCTCGCGCATAGTTGGGGAAGCCGCCGGCGGTGTAGGTGGCGCTGGCGGTGTCGGTGCGCCACAGCGTGGCGTCGAGGTCGAGCCAGCGGCTGTCGGCCGGGTGCCAGGTGTAGCGCAGGTTCCAGGCCTGCGCATCGACCCTGCTCAGCGGCCACTGGATCGCAGCGCGGTTCGCCGATTCGATGATCCGCGAAGGCATCACCTCGCCGTAGTGCGAGAGGCTGTCGCGGTAGCCCAGTTGCAGCGCCTGCGCCTCGCTTGGCCGCCAGCCGAGCTTGAACAGCCACGATTCCATCTGGCTGGAGGTATTGGCGACCTCGTCGCCGGGCCGCCAGTAGTTGGCCATCGACAGGATGTAGTCGTCGGCGGAGGAGCCGCGCGAGCGGCTGTAGTAGCCGGCGCCGTGCCTGCCGGCATAGTAGTTGCCGCGGTCGCGATAGGCGTAGGCGGCGAACAGGTCCACGGAGTCGGCGGGGCGCCAGCCCAGCGCCAGACGGTAGGCGAGGTCCTCTCCGGAGAACACGTTGTCGCCGCCACCGCCATGGCGCGGCTGCACCTGCAGGGTGCGATCCTCGTAGGGTGCGTTCGGCGCGTTCTGCGGGAAGCCGGTCACCGTGCGGTAGTCCTGGCCGGTGTGCAGCCGCGGCAGCCGCGGCGCCACCGCGTTGCTGCTGCCTTCCACACGCACTTCGCCGCCGATGCGCTGACCGGTCTCGAGCACGTCGTCCACGTCCAGGGTGTCGATCACCATCGCGCCACCGATACCGGTGGCGACGTTGCGGGTCAGCGACGGTCCCTTGAGGATCTGGATGCCGCCGATCAGCAGCGGATCGATGTAGTTGCGATTGCTGGCGCCGTTGTATCCGCGCCACACGGTCAGCGCCTGCTCGGTACCGTCGATGCTCACCGGCACCCGGCCCGGCCCCTGGATGCCGCGGATGTTGAGATCCAGCGCGCCGCTGTTGCGCGCATCGCCGCTGAACACGCCGGCGACGCCGTTGACCAGATCCGACGGCGTGGCGCCCTTGTAGCGTTCCACCTCGGTGCGACCGATGTACGCGCTGGACAGGTCCAGGTCGTACACCGCGTCGCGGCCGCGCTGGTCGCGGACGTCGCCGCCGGCGCTGCGGTCGTCGCCGGCCACGCGCAGCGTGTCGGTGACGATCGCCCCGGCGGGTGCCGCGGCGCGCTCCAGCGTCATCGCCCGAGTGCCGGTGCGCCGTGCGACCAGGCCGCTGCCCTGCAGCAGGCGTTGCAGCGCCTGTTCGGCGCTGTAGTCGCCTTTCACCGCGGGGGCGTTCGCTCCATCTGTGATCTGGCCGGCGTACAGCACCTGCAGGCCGGTCTGCGCGGAGAGTTTCAGCAACGCCTGCGGCAGCGGCTGCGCCTCCAGATCGATCGCATGGCGGACCGACGCCGCCGTGCTGCCGGGCGCGCGCGGCACCTGGGCCAGGGCTCCGGCGCTGAGCAACATCAGGGTGAGGGTACTGCTGAGCAGGGCGAGACGCGGCGCGGGACGGGGGCGGGCGGTGGAGCGGTGGATGGGCATACGGTCGCTGGGCAGGAAGATATTTGATGAGAACGAAACGCATTCCGTTCTTTCCTGCTTAGACGGGCTCGTCCCGGCCGATCCCCCAGCCGCGACGGCCTGGTCTTGTCCTCTGCCCGGTCTTGTTTATCTCGAGTTCATGCTCTGTGCGTCGGCGGCAGTGGCCGCCTCCGGCGTACGTCCGTGCACGAGGGTGACCACTCCCAGGTCGAGCGCCTCCAGGTTGAGGCTGTCGAGCAAGGTACGCAGCGCGCGCTCGGGGTCGGCGACGTCCAGCGATCCGGAGACCGGCAATGCGCGCAGGCGCGCATCGCGCACCAGGACGCGGTCGTGTCGGTAGCGCGAGAGCTCTTCCAGCACCTGCGCCAGCGGCGTGGCGTCGAACAGCAGTTGCCTGCGTTGCCAGGCGCCGACCGCCAGCGGGTCGAGCGGCGCGA
>NZ_AQOK01000580.1:0-486 GCF_000364645.1 Xanthomonas sp. SHU 308
GGCAGCGGTTGCGGCGCTGGCGGCGCTGCCCGCAGCGCGTGCAGATCCTGCGCCAGCAGCGGGGTGCGCGGCTGGTACTGCCAGTGCGCGTCGCCGCAGTCGCGCAGCCAGGCCGCTTCGCGCTGTTCCCAGCCGGCCAGCACCGCGTGATGGCGACGCAGCACCTGCACGTAGTCGGCCAGCGACAGCGCCGGGTCCATCAGCGCGCGCATCGCCGGCAGGTCTTCCACCGCCTGGTGCTGCTGCGCAGTGGCCTCGCGCAGCAAGCGCGCAGCGGTCAGCGGCAGGGCGGTTCCGTCGGGAGGAGACATCATGCAGGCGACTGGTACAGCAGCCGGCCGGCCGCGACGAAAGAGAGGACACAGCGTAACAATCGCGACCGCGCGGTGCCAGGCGAGGCCGTGCGGGAGGCGATGGCGTTCATCCCGCAAACTGAGCCGTTCATGCCGGACGCGCCGCCGGAGCTGCGCCTCAGCCGCCGGCCGC
>NZ_AQOK01000581.1:0-673 GCF_000364645.1 Xanthomonas sp. SHU 308
AAGCGCGCCTGCAGCCAGGCGCCGTCCGCGGCGTCGTCGGCGTCGCCGCGCGGCAGCCACAGGCACAGCAGGCCGGCGCCGTCGTCCGCGCTGGCCAGATCCTCGCGCAGCGCGCGGTAGCTGCCTTTGTCGGCGCGGCGCCGGGCCAGGGTGATCAATCGGCACAGGCGCTGGTAGCCATGCAGGGTCTCGGCCAGCAGCACCAGCTTGGGGCCATGCTCGAACTGCATCTCGCTGCCGACGATGAGGTGTAGGCCCATGTCCCGGGCCGCCTGCCACGCGCGCACGATGCCGGCCAGGCTGCATTCGTCGGTGATCGCCAGGGCGCGGTAGCCATGGTGCAGCGCGCGCTCGCACAGTTCCCAGGGATGCGAGGCGCCGCGCTGGAAGCTGAAGTTGGACAGGCAATGCAGTTCGGCGTAGTCGGGCAGGGTGGAGTCCACAGGAGTGGACGGCACGCTGGCGGCGGGCGCGCTGGTTGGCGCAGGGGCAGGCGTCGGCAGCAGCCGCAGGCGCGGCGGCATGCGCGGATGCGGCGGGGTGTGGCTCATGCGAACCAGCCGTGCAGCATCAGTGCGTCCGGCGCGTCGGCCGGGGCGAAGGCCCAGGCGCGCTGGCCCTGGCGGGTGCGCACGACGTAGTAGTCGCGGCGCACGTCGCCGTCGTCCCACCA
>NZ_AQOK01000582.1:0-570 GCF_000364645.1 Xanthomonas sp. SHU 308
CTGTACCCGCAGGCCAGCGCGCGGCCGGCCATCGCCAGTCCCGAGGGCTACGCGGTGGCCGACTGGGACCGCGACAGCGCGCTGCGCGAGTTGCTGCGCTGCCGGCTGGCAGGCCTGGGGCCGGTCACTGCGGCCACGCTGGCCGCGCCGCTGCACCTGCCGCTGCGCGAGGTGCAAGCCGGGCTGCTTGCGCTGCAGCAGGACGGCTATGTGCTCGGTGGTCGGTTCAGTGCCGACGCCGATGCCGAGGAGTGGTGCGAGCGGCACCTGCTGGCACGCATCCACCGCTACACCCTTGGCCGCCTGCGCCGCGAGATCGAGCCGGTGGCGCCGCGCGACTACGCGCGCTTCCTGTTCCGTTGGCAGCATCTGGACGCACAGGGCCAGGTGGAGGGCGCCGAAGCGCTGGCCGCGGTGCTGGCGCAACTGGAGGGCGTGGAGGCCGCGGCGCCGCTGTGGGAGGCGGAACTGTTGCCGGCGCGGGTGCGCGACTACCGCCCGGCCTGGCTGGACGAGGCCTGCAGTGCCGGCCGCACGCTGTGGACGCGGTTGCGCCCCGGCGCCGGCGGC
>NZ_AQOK01000583.1:0-9838 GCF_000364645.1 Xanthomonas sp. SHU 308
TGCGGCGTGCAGGGCGGCGGTCGTTCGCCAGGCGGCGACGCGGCCGGCCGCGTGGGGCGCGGCGCCACCGCACGCGCACGCGTGGACGAAAGCGGTGTGTGAGGCTGGAGCACACCTTGACGCTGCTGTCGCTCGGCTGCCGCGACCCCGACGACGATCTGCGGCTGCTGCGTCTGTGCATGTCGGTGGGGGTGATCGGTGTGGACGTGCGGCTGGCCACGCGGCCGGCGCACGTGCTGCATCCGCCGCGCCGGTGCGCCGCGCAGGTGCTGGTGGTGGCGGGCCTGGATGCGCCGGAGCACGACGTGATCGGCCTCATCGGCGCCTTGGGGGCGTGGCGCCTGGGCCTGATCGCGATCATCGAGCGGGAGCGGCAGCGCGATCCGGTGCTGGCCGCAGGGGTCGATCGGGCGCTGCCCGTGAGCATCGACCGGGAGGCGTTCGTGGCGGAGGTTCAGTCGCTGCTGCAGGCCTATGCGCCCACGGCGCAGACCCTGCGTCATCGCGACGGGCGCGACGCGCAGGGGGCCGGGATGGGGGTGGGCTATCCCCGCTGGGGCGGTGCTTGAGCCGGGCGATGGCGCGGTGCGCCGGTCTGTTCGCCTGCTGCACGGGCAGGCGGCAGGACGCGGCGCTGCGCCTGAGCGCACGCGGCGACGGGTGGGGGAGGCGCGCTGCGCGGCACTGCCCTGTCAGGCGATGGCGGAACCTGCTTGCGGCTGGTGTCCGTGCAGTGCAGGGAGCCTGATGGACCGGATGCCTGACCCCTGGCGGTCGACGCCGGTCGAGTTGCGGCATCTGCGCTGCTTCCTGGCCGTGGCGAGCGAGCTGCATTTCGCGCGCGCGGCGCAGCGGCTGCACATCGAGCAGTCGCCGCTGTCGCGGACGATCAAGGAGCTGGAGGAGGCCTTGGGCGTGCAGTTGTTCGCGCGCACGACGCGCAGCACGCGGCTGACGCGGGCCGGCGAGCTGTTCCTGGCGCATGCGCACCGGGTCTTCGCGGTGCTGGGCCAGGCGCACGACAGCGTGCGTGCCGCGGCGCATGGCTACTACGGGCAGATGCGCATCGCGCTGTCCGATGCGATTCCCTCGGCCCAGCTGGCGGCGCTGCTGGCCCTGTGCCGGCAGGAGGAACCCGAGGTGGACGTGCGGCTGTTCCGTGTGCCCTTGGCGCAGTTGCTCAAAGGGCTGCGCGAGGAGCAGTACGACGTGGGGCTGGCGCAGTGCGGCACGCCGGGCGACGGCGTGGTGGCCGAGCAGGTGTGGAGCGAGCCGCTGCGCGTGGCCGTGCCAGCGCGCCATCCGCTGCTGGCCTACCGGCGCATCCCGCTGGACGAATTGCTGCGCTATCCCTTGCTGATGGGCGATGCGCGGGTGTTCGAGGGCTATGCGGGCCAGGTGGCGCAGGTGCTGTGCACCAGCGGGCAGGAGCCGCTGGTGGCCGAGACGGTGGATTCGTCCGAACTGATGATGGTGCTGGTCTCGGCCGGCATCGCGCTGGCACTGGTCGGCGAGTCGCTGATCGCCGCCAGCCACGAACTCCACGTGGTGGCGCGGCCGTTGGCGGGGCGCTCGCCCCGGCTGCATACCTACCTGCTGCGGCCTGCCGGAGAACCGCCGGAAGCGCTGGGGCGCTTCATCGAGCGGGTGCATGCGGTGGATGCGCAGAACGGCGTCAAGGTGACGCGCCATGGCTTGCCCGAGCCGCCAGCCACCCCATCGTGATGCCGTCCGCCGTTGCACACGGGCGGGCGGATTGCGTCGTGGCGATCCTGATGGGTCGTCTGTGTTTCCACTGGATTGGAGGAATGCCTGCCATGAAAAGATCGTTGACCTTGCTCGCCGCCATGCTGCTCACCGCCTGCAAGCCCGGGCACCGGCCCATGCCCACCGTGGAGGAACTCATCGCGCAGCCCGAACGGCTGCAGAAGTTGCAGAGGCGGTGCAAGCTGGACCGTGACTCCATGGGCGATGCCCTGTGCGCCCGGGTGGGAGAGGCCACGACGCGGCGCTTCCTGGGGGAAGGGCGGCCCAGGCCGCCCGATCCGTACAAGGCGGCGCCGCAGCCCTGATCGCGCTGCTGCGCGTCGCTGCGCGGCTGCGTGCCGTTGCGGCGGGGCGCAGGAGGCGCATGCGCCCATCGCGTGACTGCGCGCTCCAGCACGCTGCCATCGTCTCCGGTTCGCCCGGGTGGGCGTTGTTGATTCCTGTGCGACGTTTGTGCCGATTTCGGTCTTTGACCGCCTCCTGATGCGGCCCTGATCCTCGCCCGTGCGGCACGCCTTCGTGCCGCCACGCGCACGCGGTGTGCGCGTGTCGCACGCAGCGGAGGGCGTTGTGCAGCAGTCGGGCGCAAGCCATCAGGGCATTCTCTACGGGCAGGTGGCGGTGGTCGTCGGCACGGCCGTGGCCGGCGTGTGGGCCGGCACGCAGTGGACCGCCGCGGCGCTGGGCTATCAGGCCCGGTTGGGCGCGCCCTGGTTCGAGTCGTTCGGGGCGAAGGTCTACCACCCGTGGCGGCTGTTCGAGTGGTGGTTCTTCTACGACGCCTACGCGCCGAAGGTCTTCGACACGGGCGGCGCGATCGCGGCCTCCGGTGCGCTGGCCTCGGTGGGCGCGGCCGTGGCGCTGTCGCTGTGGCGCTCGCGGCAGTCGCGCCGCGTCACCACCTATGGTTCGGCCCGCTGGGCGGATGCGGCGGACGTGCGCAAGGCCGGGCTGGACGCGCCCGCCGGGGTGTTCCTCGGCCGCCATGGCGACGCCTATCTGCGCCACGACGGGCCGGAACACGTGCTGACCTTCGCGCCCACGCGCTCGGGCAAGGGCGTGGGGCTGGTGGTGCCGACGCTGCTGTCCTGGCCGGCGTCGGCGGTCATCCACGACATCAAGGGCGAGAACTGGCAGATCACCGCGGGCTGGCGCGCGCGCTTCTCGCACTGCCTGCTGTTCAACCCCACGGATGCCCGGTCGGCGGCCTACAACCCGCTGCTGGAGGTGCGGCGCGGCGCGCACGAGGTGCGCGACGTGCAGAACATCGCCGACATCCTGGTCGATCCCGAAGGTGCGCTGGAGCGGCGCAACCACTGGGAGAAGACCAGCCATGCGCTGCTGGTGGGGGCCATCCTGCACGTGCTCTATGCGGGCGAGGACAAGACGCTGCGCGGCGTGGCCAACTTCCTCTCCGACCCGGCCAGCCCGTTCGAGCTGACGCTGCACCGGATGATGACCACGCCGCATCTGGTCGATCGGCCGCATCCTGTGGTCGCGTCGGCGGCGCGGGAGGTGCTCAACAAGTCGGAGAACGAGCGCTCCGGCGTGTTGAGCACCGCCATGTCGTTCCTGGGCCTGTACCGCGACCCGACGGTGGCCGAGGTCACCTCGCGCTGCGATTGGCGCATCGCGGACCTGATTGCGGCCGAGCACCCGGTGTCGCTGTACCTGGTGGTGCCGCCGTCGGACATCTCGCGGACCAAGCCGCTGATCCGGCTGCTCCTCAACCAGATCGGCCGGCGCCTGACCGAATCGCTGGACGGGGCGGACGGCATCGCGCGCCGCCACAAACTGCTGCTGATGCTCGATGAGTTTCCGGCGCTGGGCCGGCTGGATTTCTTCGAGACGGCGCTGGCGTTCATGGCGGGCTACGGCATCCGCAGCTTCCTGATCGCGCAGTCGCTCAACCAGATCGACAAGGCCTACGGCCAGAACCATTCGATCCTGGACAACTGCCATGTGCGGGTGACCTTCGCGACCAACGACGAGCGCACCGCCAAGCGCATCTCCGAGACGCTGGGCACCGCGACCGAGCTGCGCGCGCAGCGCAACTACGCCGGCCACCGGCTGGCGCCGTGGCTGGGCCACTTGATGGTCTCGCGCCAGGAGACGGCGCGCCCGCTGCTCACGCCCGGCGAGGTGATGCAGCTGCCGCCCGACGAGGCTGTGGTGATGGTCTCCAGCGTGGCGCCGATCAAGGCCCAGAAGCTGCGCTATTACGCGGACGCGAATTTCAAGCGGCGCGTGCAGCCTCCGCCCGTGCTGGGGGGAGGCCGCTATGCCGATACGCCGCCCGCGCGCGCCGACGACTGGAGCGGGCTGGCGATTCCGGTGGTGCCCGCAGCACCGTCCAGCGCTGCTGGTGGCGGCACGGGCAGCGCCGACGACGGCGGCCCGCGCCGGCAGCCCGAACTCGCCGAGACCGTCGCCTACGACGCCGGGCCCGTGGCGCCTGCCGGCGACCTCGCGCTGCTCGATGACGACGACGCGCCGCTTCCGCTCCCCCGCCAGTTCGACCCGGCCCTGCAGCGCACGGCCCGGCTGGCGTCTCTCGACCCTGACGACGGCATCGACCTATGACCCAGCATCGACTCAATCTGTTCATCCAGCCCGAGCACGCCAGGCGCCTGGACGCGCTGGCCGCGAAGAAGGGCGTGTCCAAGTCGTCCATCGTGGCGGCGGCGCTGGCGTCCTGGCTGTCGCCGGATGCCGGCGACCAGCGCGAGGCGGCCATCGCCAAGCGGCTGGATCGCCTCTCGCGGCAGGCCGAGCGGCTGGAGCGCGACCAGAACATCCTGATCGAGACGGTGGCGCTGTACGTGCGCTACTACCTCACGGTCAGCACGCCGGTGCCCGAAGCCCATCAGGACGCCGCCCGCGCGCAGGGCAAGGTGCGCTTCGAACAGTTCGTCGAACAGTTGGGGCGCCATCTGCTGCGTGGCCGCAGCCTGGTGCGCGACGTGGTGGAGGAGCTGCATCCCGATCCGATGCGGATGGAGGACGCGGCAGCCGCAGCCCAGGCGCAGGAGCGTGCGTCATGAGCGCGGTGGCGCTGTCCTTCGCCGCCACGTCGCTGGATCGCCGCGTCCGGATGCTGCGCACGGCAATGGGGCCGGTGATCGCCACCGCGCTGGAGGACCCGGATGTGGTGGAGATCCTGCTCAACCCCGACCGCAGCCTCTGGGTGGACCGGCTGTCGTCGGGGCGTGCGCCGATGGGCGTGGAGCTGCCCGAGGCCGATGGCGAGCGGATCATCCGGCTGGTGGCGGCGCACGTGGGCGCGGAGGTGCATCGCGGTCAGCCGCTGCTGTCCGCCGAATTGCCCGAGACCGGCGAGCGCTTCGAGGGTGTTCTGCCGCCGGCAGCGCCCGGGCCGGCCTTCGCGCTGCGCAAGCGGGCGGTGGGGGTGATTCCGCTGCCACGCTACATCGCCGACGGCATGATGACCGCCGCCCAGGCGGGCCTGCTGGTGCGTGCCGTGCGCGAGCGCCAGAACGTGCTGATCGCCGGCGGCACCAGCACCGGCAAGACCACGCTGGCCAACGCGCTGCTGGCCGAGATCGCCGCCACCGGCGACCGCGTGCTGGTGCTGGAAGACACGGTGGAGCTGCAGTGCGCGGCGCGCGACCACGTGCCGCTGCGCACGCGCCAGGGCGTGGTGTCGATGACCGAGCTGGTGCGCTCGTCCATGCGCCTGCGGCCGGACCGCGTGGTGGTGGGCGAGGTGCGCGGCGCCGAAGCGCTGGACCTCATCAAGGTCTGGGGCACCGGGCACCCGGGCGGCATCGCCACCATCCATGCCGGCTCCGCGCTGGGCGCGCTGCTGCGCCTGGAGCAGCTGATTCTCGAAGTGGCGGTGAACCCGCCGCGTGCGCTGATCGCCGAGGCGGTCGACCTGGTGATCCACATCGCCGGGCGCGGGCGCAAGCGCCGCATCGAGAGCATCGCCCGCGTCGTCGGCTTCGACGGTGCGGGCTATCGCCTGGTGGATGCGCTGGAAACGCCGTTTCCGGAGCTGCCGCCGGTGTCCTTCCCATCCCATGACTCGTCACTTTCTGGAGAACTGCCATGACGCAGATGCACCTTGCTGCTTTCCGTCTTTCCGCCAACCCGCGTTCGACGGCGCCCGACGACGCGCGCCTGGCGCGCGTCGTCCGCCCGGCCGTGCAGGGCCTGATGCTTGCCGCGCTGTCGCTGCTGCTGGCCGGTACGGCCCAGGCCGCCGGCTCGTCCATGCCGTGGGAGGGGCCGCTGCAGTCCATCCTCGAATCCATCCAGGGGCCGGTGGCGCGCATCGTGGCGGTGATCATCATCATCTCGACCGGGCTGGCGCTGGCCTTCGGCGACACCTCGGGCGGCTTTCGCAAGCTGATCCAGATCGTCTTCGGGCTGAGCATCGCGTTCGCCGCGTCGTCGTTCTTCCTGTCGTTCTTCAGCTTCTCGGGCGGGGCGCTCGTATGAGTGCGGCCGGTGAGCTGCCCGGCTTCGAGGTGCCGCTGCACCGTTCGTTGACCGAGACCATCCTGCTGGGCGGTGCGCCACGCACGGTGGCGATCGCCAACGGCACGCTGGCCGCCGCGGTGGGGCTGGGCCTGCAACTGTGGATTCCCGGCGTGGTGCTCTGGATCGTCGGCCACTCACTGGCGGTCTGGGGCGCGCGCGTCGATCCGCAGTTCATGCAGGTCTTCGCCCGGCACATCAAGCATCGCCCGCTGCTGGACGTGTGAGCGGAGGAGGCCCGCATGCTGAACCTCACCGAGTACCGCCAGCGGCCTGCGCTGCTGGCCGACTGGCTGCCCTGGGCGGGCCTGGTGGCGCCGGGCGTGGTGCTGAACAAGGACGGGGCGTTCCAGCGCACGGCGCGGTTCCGCGGACCGGACCTGGACAGCGCCACGCAGGGCGAGCTGATCGCCACGTCGGCGCGGCTGAACAACGCGCTGCGCCGCCTGGGGTCGGGCTGGGCCCTGTTCGTCGAGGCCGAGCGCCGGCCGGCGGCGGACTACCCGCAGTCGGTGTTTCCGGAGCCGCTGTCCTGGCTGGTGGACGAGGAGCGGCGCGCCGCGTTCGAGGACGCCGGCCAGCACTTCGAGAGCGGCTACCACCTGACGCTGGTGTATCTGCCGCCCGAAGAATCCCGGGCGCGCGCGGCGGCGTTGCTCTACGAGAACACGCCCACCGAGGGCGTGAACTGGCGCGAGCGGCTGCAGGCCTTCGTGGCGGAAACGGACCGGGTGTTCGATCTGCTCGACGGCGTGATGCCGGACATCGCCTGGCTCGACGACGCTGGCACGCTGACCTATCTGCATGCCACGGTGTCCACGCGGCGCCACCGCGTGCGCGTGCCCGAGGTGCCGTTCCACCTCGACGCGCTGTTGGCCGACTGCCCGCTGGCCGGCGGCCTGGCGCCGACGCTGGGCGGCCAGCACCTGCGCGTGGTGTCGGTGCGTGGCTTTCCGACGGCGACATGGCCGGGGGTGCTGGACGACCTCAACCGTCTCGGCTTCGCCTACCGATGGAGCACGCGCTTCCTCTGCCTCGACAAAGCCGAGGCGGAGAAGGAACTCACCCGCCTGCGCCGGCAGTGGTTCGCCAAGCGCAAGAACGTCATCGCGCTGCTGCGCGAAACGGTCTTCCAGCAGGAAAGCCCGCTGGTCGATACGGATGCGAGCAACAAGGCGGCCGACGCCGATGCGGCGCTGCAGGCACTGGGCAGCGACCAGGTCGCTTTCGGCTATCTGACCGCCACCGTGACGGTGCTCGATGCCGATCCGGCCACGGCCGACGAGCAGTTGCGCATGGTGGAGCGTGTCATTCAGGGCCGCGGCTTCGTCACGATTCCTGAGACCCTCAATGCCGTGGAGGCGTGGCTGTCGTCCATTCCCGGCAATGCCTACGCCAACGTGCGCCAGCCCATCGTCTCGACGCTGAACCTGGCGCACCTGATGCCGGTATCGGCGGTCTGGGCAGGGCCGGAGCGCAATGCCCATCTCGCTGGGCCGCCGCTGATCGTCACGCGCACCGAGGGCGCGACGCCGTTCCGGCTGGTGACGCACGTCGGCGACGTCGGCCACACGCTGGTGGCCGGCCCGACCGGCATGGGCAAGTCGGTGCTGCTGGCCACCCTGGCGATGCAGTTCCGGCGCTACGCCGGTTCGCGCCTGTTCGTCTTCGACATGGGGCGCTCGATGCGGGCCACGATCCTGGGCCTGGGCGGCGAGCACTACGACCTGGGCAAGGGCGCGGAGGAGGGCGGCGAGATCGCCTTCCAGCCGTTGGCACGTATCGACCAGGACGGCGACCGCGCCTGGGCCGCGGAATGGATCGAGGGCCGCTTGCTGCACGAGGGCGTGCCGGTCGGGCCGGACGAGAAGGCGGCGGTCTGGTCGGCGCTCGGCAGCCTGGCCGGGGCGCCGGTGCAGCAGCGCACGATGACAGGGCTGTCCGTGCTGCTGCAGTCGAACGCGCTGCGGCAGGCACTGGCGCCCTACGTGCTGGGCGGCGCCCACGGGCGGCTGCTGGACGCCGACCACGACCGTCTGGGCGCGGGCGACGTGCAGTGCTTCGAGATGGAGGAACTGATGCACAGCAAGGCCGCGGTCATGGCGGTGCTGGGCTATCTGTTCGCGCGTTTCGAGGCGCGCTTCGATGGCGCACCCACGCTGCTGATCCTGGACGAGGCCTGGCTGTTCCTCGACGACCCGGTGTTCGCCGCGCGCATCCGGCAATGGCTCAAGACGCTGCGCAAGAAGAACGTGTCGGTGATCTTCGCCACGCAGTCGCTGGCGGACATCCAGGCGTCGAGCATCGCGCCGGCCATCGTCGAGAGCTGCGCCAGCCGCATCTTCCTGCCGAACCCGCAGGCGACCGAACCGCAGATCCGCACGATCTACGAAGGCTTCGGGCTCAACGGCCGGCAGATCGAGATCGTCGCCACGGCGGTACCGAAGCGCGACTACTACTACCAGTCGCGCCTGGGCAACCGGCTGTTCGACCTCGACCTGGGGCCGGCGGCGCTGGCGTTCGCGGCGGCGTCCACGCCGCAGGACCAGCGCGACATCGATGCCGTGTTGTCGGCGAGCGCGTCTTGCGCTTCCGATTCCGCCGCGTTCGCCGCGGCGTGGCTGCGCCATCGCCATCTCGGCTGGGCGGCCGATCTGCTGCGGGCGTTTCCAGGCTCGCAGTCGTTTCCTCACCGTTCTCAGGAGAACCCGTCATGAACACTCGTGCTTCCAAGCTCTCCGCGCTGGCCGCCGCCTGCGTGCTGGCCCTGGGCGTCGCCCAGCCCGCGCATGCCCTGTTCGGCGTCGGCGACATCGTGCTCGACCCGACCAACCTGGTGCAGAACACGCTCACGGC
Organism: Xanthomonas sp. SHU 308; assembly: GCF_000364645.1. Classification (NCBI taxonomy): domain Bacteria; kingdom Pseudomonadati; phylum Pseudomonadota; class Gammaproteobacteria; order Lysobacterales; family Lysobacteraceae; genus Xanthomonas; species Xanthomonas sp. SHU 308. Next base: position 9,127 of record NZ_AQOK01000583.1, read on the forward strand.
GGTGCGCACGCTGGAGCAGATCAACAACCAGATCCGCCAGCTCCAGAACGAGGCCCAGATGCTCATCAACCAGGCGCGCAATCTGCGCAGCCTGCCGTCCAGCGTGGTGGGGCAGTTGCGCGCCAACCTCGCCACCACGCAGCGGCTGATCGCGCAGGCCAAGGGGTTGGCGTACGACGTGGCGAGCATCGACGGCGAGTTCGCGCGCCTGTACCCCGAGCAATACGCCGCCACGGTCAGCGGCAACCAGATGTACCTCGATGCGCAGGCGCGCTGGAAGAACACCCTCAACGGCCTGCAGACGACCCTGCAGATGCAGGCGCAGGCCGCGCAGAACCTGAGCGACGACGAAGGCGTGCTGGCCGACCTGGTGGGCAAGAGCCAGTCGGCCGACGGCGCCCTGCAGGCGATGCAGGCCATGAACCAGTTGCTGGCCCTGCAGGCCAAGCAGTCCATCCAGATGCAGCGCCTGCAGATCACGCAGGACCGCGCGGCGGCGCTTGAGATGGCGCGACAGGCGGCCGCCGTCGAACGCGGACGCGAAGTGACGCGGCGCTTCATGGGCAGCGGCACGGCCTACACGCCGCTGCCGGTGAACTTCTACCCCCGATGAGGGGCACGGTGATGCGACGCGCCGCCTTGCTTGCCGCCGGTGGCCTGCTGGCCGGGTGCGGCGGGCCGCAGACGCTGCCGGCGGCAATCTCGAGATCGG
>NZ_AQOK01000584.1:0-1097 GCF_000364645.1 Xanthomonas sp. SHU 308
GCCGATGCCGAGACCGTCGATCCGATGCGGCTGCAGGCGCTCGCCGCGCAGTGCCGCATGAGCGGGCACGACGCGGCGTTGTGCGCGCAGGTGGCGCAGGCCGACCTGCAGCGCTTCCTCTCGGGGCGGGCCGGGCCGCAGGAGTACCGCACGCTGGCCGAGCTGCCTCCGATTCCTGCCAGTTTCGATGAGGCCGTGGCGCCCTCGGAGACGCAGCCATGAACGACCTGTCGATCATCGACCAGTTCCTCGACACCTTCTCGACCTACATCGACTCCGGCTTCGGGCTGGTGCGCGGCGAGGTGAACTGGCTCGCCGCCACCCTGATCGCCATCGACATGACCCTGGCCGGGCTGTTCTGGGCCATGAGCCATGCCGCCGGGCAGGGCGAGGACGTGATGGCGAAGTTCCTGCGCAAGGTGCTCTACGTCGGCGCCTTCGCCTACCTGATCGGCAACTTCAACACGCTGGCCGGCATCGTGTTCCGCTCCTTCGCCGGGCTGGGCCTGCAGGCCAGCGGCTCGGCGGTGGACCTGGCGGCCTTCCTGCAGCCGGGGCATCTGGCCAAGACCGGCATCGATGCCGGTGCGCCGATCCTCGACCAGATCAACCAGCTGGCCGGCTTCCCCGACGTGTTCGTGAACCTGACGCCCATCACCGTGATGTTCCTGGCGTGGCTGGTGGTGATCCTGAGTTTCTTCGTGCTGGCGATCCAGCTCTTCATCACGCTGATCGAGTTCAAGCTGACCACGTTGGCTGGTTTCGTGCTGGTGCCGTTCGCGCTGTGGAACAAGACCGCGTTCCTGGCCGAGAAGGTGCTGGGCAACGTGGTGTCCTCGGGCATCAAGGTGCTGGTGCTGGCCGTGATCGTGGGCATCGGCACGGGCCTGTTCGCGCAGTTCAAGAGCTTGCCGGCGCAGCCCTCGATCGATCACGCGCTGGTGGTGATGCTGGCTTCGCTCGCCTTGCTGGCCTTGGGCATCTATGGGCCGGGGATCGCGACCGGGCTGGTGTCCGGCGGGCCGCAGCTGGGCGCCGGTGCCATGGCCGGTGCCGCGGTGGGCGCAGCCGGCACGGCGGTGGCGGTCGGTGCGGCG
>NZ_AQOK01000585.1:0-890 GCF_000364645.1 Xanthomonas sp. SHU 308
CGCCGCTCAGGCTGCTGCCGGGGCTGCCGCTGCGACGCACGGCGGCGCTGCCCGTCAGGCGGCCTCCGCCGCGGTCGCCAGCGCGCCGTGCAGCGATGCCGGCAGGATCTCCAACACGCGCTCGCGGATGCGCTGCGCGTAGCGCTCGGAGGTCATCTCCGGCATGGTGCGCAGCGCCAGCGCGATCGCGCGCAGGGTGTCCTGCTCCTCGCGCGCGGCGCGCAACTGCAGCTGCAGGGCAGGCGAGGCCGGATGCCGCTGCAGTTGCAGCAGGTCCAGCAGATACATGCGTGCATTGAGCAGGGCGCGACGCGGGTCGGCCGGTGGTGGTGGCGCGCTCGCGGCCACCGTTGCGGCGGCGACGCCGCGCCCATCGTCCAGGTAGCCCTGCTCCAGTAGCCCCTGCACGATCGCATCGGCGCCGCGGCCGCCCAGCGTGGTCAGTTCCTCGACGCTGCGCTGGCCGTCGGCCAGGATCAGCACGCGTCGCTGGCGCATGTCCAGCGGCGCATCGTGCGATTGCAGTGCCGCAAGGGCGAGGGCGGTCTTGCGCGGGTGCATGGCGGCGGGGTCGGTAGGCGCGCAGCATGGCGCGCAGCGGTGAAATGCCGATGACAGGGGCGATGCGCCGGCGTGTCGGTGCCTGCAGCCGTCTTGTCATCGGCGTGATCGAACGCCCGGTTCAGGGCGCTGTGCCGAGCCGCGGCTGCGCGCTGCGTGTCGTCGCCGCAGCGCCGTGCAGCGCAGGCGCATGCACGCTAGCCTATGCGCTGGTCCAGCGAGGAAGTGCGATGAAGCCGATTCAACCAGGCGTGGCGGTGTTGCTGCTTGCGCTCGCCGCCTGCGACCGGCAGCCGCCCGCGCCGCCGGCCGCGCCTCCCGCACCGTCT
>NZ_AQOK01000586.1:0-1449 GCF_000364645.1 Xanthomonas sp. SHU 308
TGGCCAGCGCCGCGCTGCGGGCGGCCGGATCGCCGTCGGCCAGCGCGTCGCGTGTCGCATCGATCAGCGCCTTGAGCCGCGGCGCCTGCGGCTGCCAGGGCAGATGGCCGAAGGTCGGTGCCAGGTGCTGGGTGTCGAAGAAGGTCAGCAGCGCGTCGGCCACCTGCGCATCGCCGCCGGCCAGGTCGCGCGCGGCCGCGCGCCAGGTGCGCGGCGCGTCGTAGCCGCGGTCGTTCCAGGCGAAGGAAAGCAACCCGGCTACCGCCGGCCGGCTGGCCACTTCCTGGTTCATCGGATTGGACACGATGCCGCTCAATTCCGCCGACAGTCCGGCCTGGCGACGGTCGTACGGCGCCAGCAGCAGGCGCCCGGCGGTCTCGGCGAAGTCGTTGACCGGGTAGTTGTCCCACAGCAGCGTCTTGCGCCCGAACGCCTTGGTCGCGTTCTTCGCATCGCTGACCGAGATCGACGCCGGGACCACATCGGTGCCGGTCCACTGCACCACCACGCGCGGATCTAGCGCCTTGCGCAGGGTCGCCTTGTACGGCGACTCGGTGACGTTGTAGTACTCGGTCGGCACCATGATCAGCGCACCGTGGCCGGCCGCGGCGATGTCCGCCTGCACCGCGTTGAGCAGCCGCGCCTGCGCAGTCGCAGCGGCCTGCTCGCCGGCCGGGCCGAACGCGGTGGCGTCGCCGGGGCAGTTCCACTTGGTGTATTCGATGTCGTCGAAGGCGATGTAGAAGCTGCGCACGCCGCGCGCGCGCAGCGCGGCGAACTTGCGCCGGATCGCCTGCAGGTCGGCCGCATCGCTGTAGCAGATCGACGGTCCCGGCGAGAGCGCGTAGACGAAGTTGATGTGCTCGCGATTGGCCACCGCGGCCAGCTTGCCCAGCGCCGCCAGCGTGGCGGCCGGGTACGGCGCGCGCCAGCGATCGCGCGCGAACACGTCGTCCTTGGGGCTGTAGATGTAGGTGTTGGCCTTGAACCGCGCCAGGAACGCCAGGTGCGCGGCGCGCTCGTCCATGCTCCAGGGCTTGCCGTAGAAACCCTCGATCGTGCCGCGCACCGGCATCGCCGGCGCGTCGGTCACCGCCACCGCGGCGATGCGCCCGGGCACGACCAGTTGCCGGAAGGTCTGCGCCGCGTGGTACAGGCCGGCGCCGTCGCGGCCGGCCAGCACGATCCGCGTGGCACCGCCGCTGGCCACGCTGCCCAGCGCATAGCCTTCCGCGCGTTCCGGCACGTCCAGGTCGACGGCGGCCAGCGCGTCGCGCACCGGCGCCGCGTCGACGGTGCCGAGCATCACCGACACCGCCTGCGGGTCGTGCGGCAGCGTGCCGGCGCGGCGGATGCGGGAAACCCCGGCCTCGCGCAACACGGCGCGCACCAGCGCGTCGGTGGCCGGGTCGGTCTTGCCGGCCTGCACCAGCACCACCGACGGCCCCA
>NZ_AQOK01000587.1:0-1053 GCF_000364645.1 Xanthomonas sp. SHU 308
GTCCGTGCCCGCCGCCGACGCCGACCTGGTGCGCAGCGACGCGCTGCCCGCCGCGCCGGCCGGCAAGCCCGGCTGGCGCGAGCGTCTGCGCAACAGCAGCTTCGCGCGCAGCGTCGGCAGCCTGTTCTCGCGCAATCCCAAGCTCGACGACGACCTGCTCGATGAGATCGAGACCGCGCTGATCACCGCCGACGTCGGCATCCCGGCCACCACCGCGCTGATCGAGAGCCTGCGCAAGCGCATGAAGGCGCGCGAGTTCGCCGATGCCAGGGCGCTGCAGCAGGCGCTGCGCGCCGACCTGCTGGCGATCCTGCAGCCGGTGGCCAAGCCGCTGCAGATCGACCGCAATGCAAAGCCCTTCGTGGTGCTGACCGTCGGCGTCAACGGCGTCGGCAAGACCACCACCATCGGCAAGCTGGCCAAGCGCTTCAAGGACGAGGGCCACAACCTGATGCTGGCCGCCGGCGACACCTTCCGCGCCGCCGCGGTAGCGCAGTTGCAGGCCTGGGGCGAGCGCAACGGCGTGAGCGTGATCGCGCAGGGCCAGAACGCCGACGCCGCCTCGGTGGCCTTCGATGCGCTGCAGGCCGGCAAGGCGCGCGGCACCGAGGTGCTGATCGCCGACACCGCCGGCCGCCTGCACACCCAGACCGGGCTGATGAACGAGCTGGGCAAGATCCGCCGCGTGCTCGGCAAGCTCGACCCCAGCGCGCCGCACGAGGTGCTGATGGTCATCGACGGCACCACCGGCCAGAACGCGCTGTCGCAGCTGCGCCAGTTCCACGCCGCGGTCGGCGTCACCGGTCTGGTGGTGACCAAGCTCGACGGCACCGCCAAGGGCGGCGTGGTGTTCGCCCTGGCCCGCGAATTCGGCATCCCGATCCGCTTTGCCGGCATCGGCGAGCGTCCCGAAGACCTGCGCGTGTTCGACGCCGAAGCCTTCGTCGACGCGTTGCTGCCCGACGCCTTGGGTGCCTGATCCTGAGCCCCTCTCCCACTGGGGCGACTGGGCACGGCTTGCGCGCCACTGGCGCGCGTGCCCTGGAGCGCCCA
>NZ_AQOK01000588.1:0-1721 GCF_000364645.1 Xanthomonas sp. SHU 308
CGCCGCCAGCGCGGGCGGGGGCGCGGAGCGGGGGTTGGGGTGAGGGTACGGCGGAGCCCGCCATGCCGGCATGCGCACTACCCAAACCGCACCAGGCTTCGCCCGTACCCTCATCCGCCCCTTCGGGGCACCTTCTCCCGAGGGGAGAAGGAACTCAGATGCCAGCATGCGCCAGCCACCCGACACCTTCCCCGCCCGCCTGCTCGCCTGGTTCGACCGCAACGGGCGGCATGACCTGCCCTGGCAGCATCCGCGCAGTCCGTACCGGGTGTGGCTGTCGGAGATCATGCTGCAGCAGACCCAGGTGGCGGTGGTCATCCCCTACTTCCTGCGCTTCCTGCAGCACTTCCCGACCCTGCCGGCACTGGCCGCCGCCGACAACGACGCGGTGATGGCGCAATGGGCCGGGCTCGGCTACTACGCCCGCGCGCGCAACCTGCACGCCGCCGCCAAGCGCTGCGTGGAACTGCACGGCGGCGAGCTGCCGCGCGATTTCGAGGCCCTGCATGCGCTGCCCGGCATCGGCCGCAGCACCGCCGGCGCGATCCTAAGCCAGGCCTGGAACGACCGCTTCCCGATTCTCGACGGCAACGTCAAGCGCGTGCTGACCCGCTACCACGGCATCGCCGGCTATCCCGGCCTGCCGGCGGTGGAAAAGCCGCTGTGGGCGCTCGCGCACGACCACGTGGCCGCCGTGCCGGACGGGCGCATGGCCGACTACACCCAGGCGCAGATGGATTTCGGCGCCACCCTGTGCACCCGCGCCAACCCGGCCTGCGTGCTGTGCCCGCTGCAGGACGACTGCGTGGCGCGCCGCGACGGCCTGGTCGAGGCGCTGCCCACGCCCAAGCCGGGCAAGACCCTGCCCGAGCGCGAGGCGCTGGCGCTGTTGCTGGAGAACGCCGCCGGCGAATTGCTGCTGCAGCGGCGGCCGCCGACCGGCATCTGGGCCTCGCTGTGGACCCTGCCGCAGGCCGACACCGACAGCGAGCTGCGCGCCTGGTACGCGCGCTGGATGCGCGGGCGCGCCTACGACGACGCCGAAGCGCTGCCGCCGATCGTGCACACCTTCAGCCATTACCGCCTGCACCTGCAGCCACTGCGCCTGCGCAAGGTCGCCATGGGCGATGCGCTGGGCGACAATGACGACCTGCGCTGGGTGGCGCGCGCCGACCTGTCGACGCTGGGCCTGCCCGCACCGATCCGCAAACTGCTCGACGGCCTCTAGCGCGCCAGCGCGCGCCGCCGCACGCACCGCCAGGAATTGCCATGTCCCGCACCGTCTTCTGCCAGTACCAGCAACGCGACGCCGAAGGGCTCGATTACGTGCCCTATCCCGGCGAGCTCGGCAAGCGCGTGTTCGCGCACATCGGCAAGGCCGGCTGGCAGGCCTGGCTGGCGCACCAGACCATGCTGATCAACGAGAACCGGCTGTCGCCGCGCGATCCCAAGCACCGCGCGTTCCTGGAAGCGGAACTGGAAAAGTTCCTGTTCCAGGGCGGCGCCGACAAGCCCGACGGCTACGTGGCGCCCGACCAGGCCTCCTGAGCACCACCGCGTCGTCGCGTCACTCCCACGTACCGACGCTCGGACACCGCCAAGCGCCTGCGTTCGTCGCACCTCACCCGACCTCGTAAGAGCGGCTTCAGCCGTGACAGGGCCTTACAGGTAACACCCGTTGCCGCTGAAGCCGCTTGTGTCAAATAAGGGTCTATCGTTGT
>NZ_AQOK01000589.1:0-1126 GCF_000364645.1 Xanthomonas sp. SHU 308
CGGGGGCGTCGCTGCCCAGCGCCAGCAGCCGGCCGTGCGCCGAACGGGCCGCCGCCTTCAGCGCGTCGGCGCACCCCAGCAAGGCCGACAGGCGCACGCGGCCGTCGTCCATATCCAGCACGTGCATACCGACGAAGCGCGCTTCGGGCTGCGCCTTCGACGCGCCGGACGGCGCGAACTGCGGCGTCCCGGTGCCGTGGTCGGCCAGCATCAGCACGAAGCCGCTGGCGATCCAGCGACCCTGCAGCGACCCCAACGGGGTGGGCACCCACTGTGCCACGCCGGAGGCGTCGGCCGGATCGGGGCGACCGAAACGCTGCGGCAACGCGAAGGCGCGCAGGACACGCCCGCTGGCCGGATCGAGGGCGGCGATGCCCTGGGCATCCTCCACCCACAGCGCATGCGGGTCGCGCAGGCGCACCGGCCACAGCTGCGCATTGCCCTTCTTCGCCGCATCCATCAACGCTTGTCGCGGCGCGCCGAACACCGGCGCGAACGCCCAGGGTCCATCCGCCGCCGGTACCGCAGCGGTCGGCGCATTCAGGATGAACCGACTGCTGCCGAACGCACCGCCACCGCCAGCGTAGCTGTGATCGAAATACACGGGGCGCTGCGCGGCATCCAGTTCCCAGCGCGCGTAGCCATCGCTGCCCTCGCCATCGACCCGGTAGCGATGCAGGCGCCGCGAGGCGACGTCATAGGCATACAGGACGCCGGACTCGCCAGCGGCGCCGGCCAGGAACCACACGCGGCTGCCCTGCGCATCGGGCATCAGCCGCTGCGCACCGCCCTCGCCCTGCCAGACCGTTTCCGTCTGCCAGCGCGTGCCGTCGTGATGCAGCCGCCACAGCCGGGTGCTGGCGCCCGTCCCGCCCAGCACCTGCATGCTGAGCAACAGATCGCCGTCGGGCAGCGCCAGCAGATCGCGCGGGTAGCGGGCGCCGCTGTCCGCCGTGGCCAGTTCGCCGCCGAGCGCGTCCCAGGGCAGCGCGTCGAACGGCAACAGCGGCACGTCGTTGCGCGGCGGGACAAACGCGATGGCCGGCGCCGCACGGGCGCGCTGCGGCGGCTGCGTCCATGCCAACGGCGACGCGGCCACACGCACCGGCTGCTGCGGCACGCTCGC
>NZ_AQOK01000590.1:0-1715 GCF_000364645.1 Xanthomonas sp. SHU 308
GCCTGGGCTGCGGTCGCCGTGGCCACGCTGGTCGCCGGCCTGGTGCTGGCCGGCAGCGTGCGTTCGGCGCAGCAAACGTCCGCTGCCGCGCAGCGCGAACTGGACCTGGCCCGCACCGGTCTGCAGGCGCTGGCGCTGGGCGAACTGGAGCGCGTGGACGCGACCGCCGGCGGCAGCGAGATCGGCCAGGCCCTGCTCGCCGCGCAGCGGCCGCTGCGGCAGTTGCAGGCCGACGTCGCGCACATGACCCGCGCGCACGCCGCCGGCGACTGCGACGTGATGCTGGATGCCGCGCAGTCCAGCGGCGCCTATCGGGCCGTGGCCGGCGACATCAACCAACTGGTCGGCGCCCACATCGGCGTCTGCAAGCAGGCGATCGATTGCGTGGGCGAGTTCGGCCGCGGCAACTTCGCCGCGCCGCTGGCCGCGTTCCCGGACAAGAAGGCCTACATCAACGACACCATCGAGCAGGTGCGGCGCAACATGCTCGGCCTGATCGCCGAAATGCGCCGCGTCGCCGAGGAGCACGATGCCGGCGAGATCGACGCCAGCATCGACAGCGCGCACTTCCAGGGCGACTTCCGCAGCATGGCCGACGGCATCAACCGCATGGTCGGCGGCCACATCGCGATCAAGAAGCAGGCGATGGGCGTGGTCGCCGAGTTCGGCCGCGGCAACTTCGACGCGACCATGCCGCCGCTGCCGGGCAAGAAGGCCTTCATCAACGAGACCATCGAGCAGGTGCGCGGCAACTTCAAGCGCCTGATCGGCGAGATCGCGCGCATGTCCGACGAGCACGACAAGGGCGACATCGACGTGCAGATCGACTGCACCCATCTGGACGGGGAATTCTGCGCGATCGGCAAGGCCATCAACCGCATGGTCGCCGCGCACATCGCGGTCAAGAAGCAGGCGCTGGGCGTGGTCGCCGAGTTCGGCCGCGGCAATTTCGACGCGCCGATGCCGCAGCTGCCGGGCAAGAAGGCCTTCATCAACGAGATCATCGAACAGACCCGCGGCAACCTGCGCAGTGTCGGCGACGTGATCAAGGTGATGGGCGCGATGGCCGAGGGCGACCTCAGCCGCCAGGTGCAGGGCCACTACGAGGGCGCCTTCGCCGACATGCAGCGCTACGTCAACGCCACCATCGACAAGCTCACCAGCATCGTCAACGAGGTCAACGGCAACGCCGTCACCCTGGCCAGCGCCGCCGAGGAACTGTCCTCTACCGCGCAGTCGCTGAGCCAGGCGGCCAGCGAGCAAGCCGCCGGCGTGGAGGAGACCAGCGCCTCGCTGGAGCAGATGACCGGCTCCATCGCGCAGAACGCGGAGAACGCCAAGATCACCGACGGCATGGCCGCCAAGGCCTCGCGCGAGGCCGCCGAAAGCGGCGAGGCGGTCCGCGCCACCGTCTCGGCGATGAAGGAGATCGCACGCAAGATCGGCATCATCGACGACATCGCCTACCAGACCAACCTGCTGGCGCTGAACGCGGCGATCGAGGCCGCGCGCGCCGGCGAGCACGGCAAGGGCTTCGCGGTGGTCGCCGCCGAGGTACGCAAGCTGGCCGAGCGCAGCCAGGTCGCCGCGCACGAGATCGGCGACGTCGCCAGCACCAGCGTGAACCTGGCCGAGACCGCCGGGCGCCTGCTCGGCGAGATGGAACCGTCGATCCGCCGCACCTCCGACCTGGTGCAGGAGATCACCGCCGCCTC
>NZ_AQOK01000591.1:0-1018 GCF_000364645.1 Xanthomonas sp. SHU 308
AGAGCAGAGCTCCGGCGTCGGCCAGATCAACACCGCGGTGGTGCAGCTCAGCCAGACAACACAGCAATCCGCTGCCAACGCTGAAGAATTGGCCGCCACGGCCGAAGAAGTAAGCAGCCAGGCCGAACAGTTGCAAACGCTCATGAGCTTCTTCACCACCGGCGCCACGCCCGCCCCGGCACCGGCCCCGCAGCCGCGGCGGCTGCCGACGCCGATGCAACGCGGGCCACGCGCGCGCAGCTTCGGCGGGCCTGCCGCCACGGCGCAGGCCGCACGCCTGGAAGAAGCCGCGTTCGTCTCGTTCTGATCCATCTCCGCACCGGCCCGGCAGGCCGGTGCCTCTCTATCCCGCACAGGTACCACGGCATGTCCAACTCCCTTTCGCTGTCATCCAAGCTGTGGAGCGGCTCGGCCATCGCCATCGTGCTGCCATTGGCCGCCGCCGTGTGCGGGTTCGCCCTCGGCTTGAGCCCCGGGCAAACCCTGGCGCTGGGCATCGGCGCCACGGTGCTGGCCGCCGCGGTGCTGGCCTACACCGTCCACGCCATCACCCGCTCGCTGCGGATCGCCACCACCACCCTGGCGCGCTTCGCCACCGGCAATTTCGAGGTGGTGATGCCGACCATCCGCAACGACCAGGCCTGCGAGGTGCTGCTGGCGCTGCGCCAGGTGCAGACCGGGGTGCGCCAGATCAATGACGAGATCGTGCGCATGTCCGCGCAGCACGACGCCGGCGACATCGACGTGGTGATCGAGAGCCACCGTTTCGAAGGCGACTTCCGCAGCATGGCCGACGGCATCAACCGCATGGTCGGCGACCACATCGCCACCAAGAAGAAGGCGCTGGCCTGCGTGGCCGAGTTCGGCCGCGGCAATTTCGATGCGCCGCTGGAGACGTTCCCGGGCAAGAAGGTCTTCATCAACGAGATCATCGAGCAGGTGCGCCGCAACATGCAGGGGCTGATCGCGCAGATGCAGCACATGTCCGCGCAGCACGACGCCGGCGACATCGACGTGG
>NZ_AQOK01000592.1:0-765 GCF_000364645.1 Xanthomonas sp. SHU 308
CAGCCACCGCTTCGATGGCGAGTTCAAGGTCATCGCCGAGGGCATCAACCGCATGGTCGGCGACCACATCGCCACCAAGAAGAAGGCGATGGCTTGCATCGCCGAGTTCGGCCGCGGCAACTTCGACGCGCCGCTGGATGCCTTCCCGGGCAAGAAGGCGTTCATCAACGATACCGTCGAACAGGTGCGCGCCAACCTGCGCGCGCTGATCCGCGACACCAGCCTGCTCGCCGACGCGGCCGCGGCCGGCCGCCTGGACGTGCGCGCCGACGGCAGCCTGCACCATGGCGACTTCCGCCGCATCGTCGACGGCATCAACCTGACCCTGGACACAGTGATCGGCCCACTCAACGAAGCCAGCGCCGTGCTCAAGGCGATCGAAGCCGGCGACCTGACCCGGCTGGCGGACGTGCAGTGCCAGGGCAAGCTGAAGGAACTGTGCGACAGCATCAATGCCACCGTTGCGCGCCTCGCGCAGGTGGTCGGCGAGGTCAACATCAACGCCGACGCCCTGGCCAGCGCCTCCGAGCAGGTCAGCGCCACCGCGCAGTCGCTCAGCCAGGCGGCGAGCGAGCAGGCCGCCGGCGTGGAGGAAACCAGTGCGTCGCTGGAGCAGATGACCGCCTCCATCGCGCAGAACACCGAGAACGCCAAGGTCACCGACGGCATGGCCGCCAAGGCCGCACGCGAAGCCAACGAAGGCGGCGATGCGGTGCGCTCGACGGTGGCGGCGATGAAGCAGATCGCGCAGAAGATCGGCATCAT
>NZ_AQOK01000593.1:0-1873 GCF_000364645.1 Xanthomonas sp. SHU 308
CGCGGTGGTGGCCGCGGAGGTGCGCAAGCTGGCCGAGCGCAGCCAGGTGGCCGCGCAGGAAATCGGCCAGGTCGCCGAGTCCAGCGTGGAGCTGGCCGAGAACGCCGGCAAGCTGCTGGAGCAGATGGTGCCGTCGATCCGCCGCACCTCGGACCTGGTGCAGGAGATCACCGCCGCCTCCGAGGAGCAGACCTCCGGCGTCGGCCAGATCAACGCCGCGGTCGGCCAGCTCAACCAGACCACCCAGCAGGCCGCGGCCAACTCCGAGGAGCTGGCCGCCACGGCCGAGGAAATGAGCGGGCAGGCCGAGCAGTTGCAGCAGTTGATGAGTTTCTTCCGTACCAACCAGGTCGTGGCGCCGTGGCGTCCGAAGGCAGTCACCGCCGGTCCGTCCCGCAGGGCGGCGCCGGCGCGCAAGCGTGGGTTCGGCGAGGTCGGCCTGGCACTGGTGTCGGGGCCGGACGAAGCCCATTTCGATACGTTCTGACATCCACTTTCACGACATCACATCCAGGGGGATCACGATGTTCCAGCACATGAAGATCGGCACGCGCATCGGCATCGGCTTCGGCCTGGTGTTGCTGCTGCTGTTGGGGACCGGCATTTTCGCCACGATGCAGATGGCCAGGATCAACGGCTCGTCCACGGAGCTCGCCACCAACTGGATGCCCAGCGTGCGCAACGTCGAGGAGATGAGCGCGAACTTCAACAAGCTGCGTCTGCTCGAGTTGCAGCGGGTCGTCGCCACCAGTCCAGCCGAGATGCAGGATTACGACACGCGCATGCTCAAGACACTGGAGGCGTTCGAGAACAACAGGAAGACCTACGTCCCGCTGATCTCCTCGCCCGAGGAGCAGGCGCTGTACGCGGATTTCGCCAAGAACTTCGATCGCTACACCGAATTGCACAAGCAATTGCTGGCGCTCACCGCGCAGGGCAAGACCCAGGAGGCGATGACCGCACTGAACGGCGAGCAGCGGCAGATCTTCCGCAGCACCGCCGACGCGATCGACAAGCTGGTGGACCTGAACGTCAAGGGCGGCCAGGATGCCAGCGACCGCGGCGACGAACTCTATGCGTCCGCGCGCTCGCTGATCATCGCGACCATCGTGGCGGCGGTGCTGCTGGGCGCGGTCGTGGCGTTCTTCATCGTGCGCATCCTCACCCGCCTGCTGGGTGGCGAGCCGGCCTATGTGGCCGAGATCGCCAACAAGGTGGCGCAGGGCGACCTCAACCTGGAGGTGGCGGTGCGCGCCAACGACAGCGGCAGCGCGCTGTTTGCGATGCGGAGCATGGTCGAGCGGCTGAAGCTGGTGATCGACGGCCAGCGCCGTGTGGTCGCGGCGGCCAACCGCGGCGACTTCTCCGAGCGGATCGCGCTGGATGGCCTGGCCGGGTTCCAGCGTGAGATGGGCCAGGGCCTGAACGATCTGGCGACCACGACCGGCGACAGCATCCAGGACGTGGTGCGGGTGATGGGCGGCCTGGCCGAGGGCGACCTGACCCAGAGCATCGACAAGCACTACGACGGCGCCTACGCCGAAATGAAGAACTACATCAACGACACCATCGCCCGCCTGTCGCAGGTGGTCAGCGAGGTCAACGGCAATGCCGAATCGCTGGCCAGCGCGTCGGAAGAGGTCAGCGCGACCGCGCAGTCGCTGAGCCAGGCGGCCAGCGAGCAGGCCGCCGGCGTCGAAGAGACCAGCGCCTCGCTGGAGCAGATGACCGCGTCGATCTCGCAGAACACCGAAAACGCCAAGATCACCGACGGCATGGCCAGCAAGGCCTCCAGCCAGGCGCTGGACGGCGGCGAATCGGTGCGGGCGACCGTGCAGGCGATGAAGCAGATCGCGCAGAAGATCGGCATCAT
>NZ_AQOK01000594.1:0-9302 GCF_000364645.1 Xanthomonas sp. SHU 308
TGCGGTGGTCGCCGCGGAAGTGCGCAAGCTGGCCGAACGCAGCCAGATCGCGGCCCAGGAGATCGGCGACGTCGCCAGCTCCAGCGTGGAACTGGCCGAGAACGCCGGCAAGCTGCTGGACGAGATGGTGCCGTCGATCAAGCGCACCTCCGACCTGGTGCAGGAGATCACCGCCGCCTCCGAGGAGCAGACCTCCGGCGTCGGCCAGATCAACGCCGCGGTCGGCCAGCTCAACCAGACCACCCAGCAGGCCGCGTCCAACTCCGAGGAGCTGGCCGCCACGGCCGAGGAGATGAGCGCGCAGGCCGAACAGCTGCAGCAGCTGATGAGCTTCTTCAAGGTGCAGGGCGCCCCGCCGGCCAGGACCGCGGCGCGACGTCCCGGCGCCGGGCGCGGCCGCAACGGGCAGGCCGGTCCCAAGCCGATCGCGCGCGTCGCCAACGGCCAGCTGGTCCTGGCGGATTCGCTCGACGAAGCCCACTTCGAAACCTTCTGAGACATGGCCATGAACGCTCCCGCTTCGCTCTCACCCTCCGACGCCGGCGACCTGGCCACGGACCAGTTCCTGACCTTCCTGCTCGGCAAGGAAATGTTCGGCGTCGGCATCCTCGGCATCAAGGAGATCATCGAGTACCGCACGCCGACCGACGTGCCGATGATGCCGCCCGCGTTGCGCGGGGTGATCAACCTGCGTGGCGCCGTGGTGCCGGTGGTTGACCTGCAGCAACGCTTCGGCCGCGCGCCCAGCGAGATCAGCAAGCGCACCTGCATCGTCATCATCGAGGTGGCCAGCGGCGAGGAACGCCAGGTGCTGGGCCTGCTGGTGGACGCGGTCAGCGAGGTGCTGGAGATCGCCACCGCCGACATCGCGCCGCCGCCGGCCTTCGGGACCGGCATCCGCCGCGATTTCATCCACGGCATGGGCAAGGTCGGCGAGCGCTTCGTGATCCTGCTCGCCGCCGATGCGGTGCTGGCGCCCCAGGAGTTCGCCAGCATGACCGCGCTCGACGCCCACCTGGAAGAAGGCATCGCCGCCTGAGCGGCCGTTGCCACTTAGCGCCCCGCCCTTTCCTCGAAACGGATTTCGCATGCCCACGTCCCCCGACACCGCCGCCCTGCACCACTTCGGCACGGTCCTGGTGGTCGACGACAGCCAGGTCCAGCGCGAACATGCGCTGGCCCTGTGCCAGCGCATGGGGGCGGTGGCGGTGGAAGGCGCGGCCGACGGCCATGCCGCGCTGGCACGGGTGACCCAGGGGCCGCCGCTGGGGCTGTTGATCGTGGACCTGGAAATGCCCGGCATGGACGGCGTGCAGTTGCTCGACGCACTGGCCCGCTGCAGCGTGCGCGTGCCGATCGTGGTCGCCTCGCAGCGCGGCGCGGCCCTGATCGACTCGGTGCTGCAGGTCGGGCGCAGCAACGGCCTGCAGGTGCTGGCGGGGCTGGAGAAACCGCTGCGCGCCGCCCAGCTCGCGGCCGCGGTGCGCGCCCACGCGCCGAGCGCACCGGCACCACGTGACGACGCCGAGGCGCCCGGCGAGGCGACCATGGCGGCGATGCTGCGCGAGGCACTGCAACGCGGCGAGATCGAGGTGGCCTATCAGCCCAAGGTGGACATGCGCAGCGGCCGGGTCGGCGGCGTGGAAGCGCTGGCGCGCTGGCGCCATCCCAGTGCCGGGCCGATCGCGCCGGACCGCTTCATCGCCGTGGCCGAGCGCGAAGGCCTGATCCACGCGCTCACCGCCTGCGTCGCCGACCAGGCGATGGCACGGCTGGCGGCGTGGAAACAGGATGGGTTCCAGCTGACCCTGGCGTTGAACCTGTCGCCGAGCATGCTGCAGGACCCGAACCTGCTCGACGAACTGCTCGGGCTGCTGCGCCAGCATGGGCTGGCGCCGTCGGACCTGGTGCTGGAAATCACCGAAAGCTCGCTGGTCTGCGGCAGCGCACTGGGCATGCTGGCACGGCTGCGGCTGCAGGGCTTCGGCCTGTCGCTGGACGACTACGGCACCGGCTTCTCCTCGCTGCAGCAGCTCACCCGCATCCCCTTCACCGAACTGAAGATCGACCGCATCTTCGTCCACGACGCGCACCGCAGCCGCAACCTGCGCACGGTCCTCGAATCGGCGCTGGGCATGGCCCAGCGGCTGGGCCTGAGCACCGTCGCCGAGGGCATCGAAACGGTGGAGGACTGGACCCTGCTGCAGGAGCTGGGCTGCGACTTCGGCCAGGGCTACCTGCTGGCGCGCCCGCTGGGGGGCGGCGCGCTGCACGCCTGGCTGCTGGAGCACCAGCGCCTGCTGCAGGAACACGGCCCCACCGGCAACGCCAGCGTCCCCGCTCCCCCCCCTCCCCACTGACCGACCGGCCATGACCATGACCAGCCACGACACCATCACCGAGCAGGAATTCGGCCGGTTCCAGCGTTTCATCTTCGACGCCGCCGGCATCACCATCTCGCCGGCCAAGAAGGCCATGCTGTGCGGACGCCTGGGCAAGCGCCTGAAGGCGCATTCGCTGCAGACCTACACCCAGTACCTCAAGCTGCTGGAAAGCCGCGAGGGCAGCGGCGAGGTGCAGACCGCGATCGACCTGCTGACCACCAACGAAACCTATTTCTTCCGCGAACCCAAGCACTTCGACCTGCTGCGCAGCATCGCCGCCGCGCACACCGGCAGTACGCCGTTCCGTTGCTGGAGCGCGGCCAGTTCCAGCGGTGAGGAGGCCTACAGCATGGCCATGGTGCTGGACGATACCCTGCAGGGCCGCCCCTACGAGGTAGTCGGCACCGACATCAGCACGCGCGTGCTGGCCAAGGCGCGGACCGGCCATTATCCGCTGCTGCGCATCGAGCACATGCCGCCGGCCATGCTCAAGCGCTACTGCCTCAAGGGCCGCGGCGAGTACGAGGGCAGCATGCTGATCGACCGCAAGATCCGCGACCATGTGCGCTTCCTGCACGCCAACCTCAACGCGACGCTGCCCAACCTGGGCCAGTTCGACGTGGTGTTCCTGCGCAACGTGATGATCTACTTCAACGGCCAGACCAAGCGCGAAGTGGTGGCGCGGGTGCTCGGCACGCTCAAGCGCGGCGGTATCTTCTGCATCGGCCACTCCGAAAGCCTCAACGACGTCAACGGCGACGTGGTGCAGATCGCGCCGTCGGTGTACCGCAAGCCATGAACCACGACGTCCCAGGAGGGAACCCCGCATGACCACGATCAAGGCCATGGTGATCGACGATTCGGCGGTGGTGCGCCAGGTGCTGGTCGCCGTGCTCAACGACGCGCCCGGCATCGAGGTCATCGCCGCCGCGGCCGACCCGCTGCTGGCGATGGACAAGATGCGCCAGCAGTGGCCGGACGTGATCGTGCTGGACGTGGAGATGCCGAAGATGGACGGCATCACCTTCCTGCGCAAGATCATGAGCGAACGCCCCACCCCGGTGGTGATCTGCTCCACGCTCACCGAGAAGGGCGCGCGGGTGACCATGGACGCGCTGGCCGCCGGCGCGGTGGCGGTGGTGACCAAGCCCAAGCTCGGCCTCAAGCAATTCCTCACCGACTCGGCCGAGGAAATGATCGCCACGGTGAAGAGCGCCGCGCGCGCCAACGTCAAGCGCCTGTCGGCGCGGCCGGCCACGCCAGTGGTAGAACCGGAGATCAAGCACACCGCCGACGTGATCCTGCCCGCACAGGGCGGCCGCGCGCTGTCGCAGACCACCGAACGGGTGGTGGCGATCGGCACCTCCACCGGCGGCACCCAGGCGCTGGAGGAAGTGCTGACCGCGCTGCCGCGGGTCAGCCCCGGCATCGTCATCGTCCAGCACATGCCGGAGAAATTCACCGCCGCCTTCGCCGCGCGCCTGGACACGCTGTGCCAGATCTCGGTGAAGGAAGCGGCCAACAACGACCGCGTGGTGCCGGGACGCGCGCTGATCGCGCCGGGCGGCAAGCACATGCTGCTGCGGCGCAGCGGCGCGCAGTACTTCGTCGAAGTGCTGGACGGGCCGCCGGTGAACCGGCACCGGCCGTCGGTGGACGTGCTGTTCCGCTCCGCCGCGCGCGCCGCCGGCGGCAACGCGCTGGGCATCATCATGACCGGCATGGGCGACGACGGCGCGGTCGGCCTGCTGGAGATGCGCCAGGCCGGCGCACGCACCGTGGCCCAGGACGAACAGAGCAGCGTGGTGTTCGGCATGCCCAAGGAAGCGATCAAGCGCGGCGGCGCGGAGAAGATCCTGCCGCTCAACGCGATGGCGCGCGAGATCGGCCAGCAGCTGAGCTAGCCCACCAGCCGCCGCACCACCCTGCCGCAGGAGCCGCTGCAGCCGCGACTAAGCATTCCCATGAATGTCGGTCGCGGCTGAAGCCGCTCCTGCAAACGCGGGCAGCCAAGCCCTGTTCCTGCCACACACCTTACAGCGCGCAGCGGCGCAAGCAGGTTCGCGGCAAGCGGCGACGCACATGCGCCCGCAAGCCCCCTCACCCCGAATTGATGTGCTCCTTGCAGTACAGCCGCCGATACGCACTGGGGGTCATGCCCAGGCGCTGGCGGAACACGCGGCGGAAGTAGCCGCTGTCGCTGAAGCCGGCGCGCTGCGCCACGTCGTCCACCGCGCAGGTGTTCACCAGCAGCAGCTTCTCGGCGAAGGCGATGCGCTGACGGTGGATCGCCTCGGTCAGCGTGGTGCCGAAGCTGCGCCGGTAGATGCGGCCCAGATAATCCGGATTGCAGTGCAGTTGCGCGGCCAGCGACGAGGCGGTGAGCGCGGTGTGGAACTGGGTGCCGATCAGTTGCTTGGCACGGTACGCCAGCGCCACCCCGGCGCGTTCGGAATCGTGCGGATCCGGCCAGGCGCCGGCCACGCATTGCAGCATCGACAGCACGATCGGCTCCAGCATCGGCAGCGTGCGCCGTTCCTCCTGCTCGGCCAGGAACCAGCGGAACAGGCCGACGAAGCGATCCGGATCGCGGATCGCAGTGCGCTGCGGCATCGACAGCGCCACCGCGTTGTCCGCCTGCGCCGCGACCGGTTCCAGTTCGAAATGCACCCAATAGAACCGCAGGTCGTCCGGGAACTGGCCCAGGCCGGCGTGCGCGCGGCCGGGCCACAGCAACAGCGTCTCGCCGGGGCCGACGTGGAAGTCGTTGTCCTGTTCGCGAATCGAGAGGATGCCGCGCTCGACGAAGATCAGCTCGTAGGACTGGATCACCCGCGCCGGATGCGCACCCACGCCGCGGGAAATGAACAGGCCTCCGTTCTGGACCCGGATCGGATAGGCGACGGCGAACTCGAGCATGTCGGAAACGTCTCCCCTTGCCTGCGCGACGCTGCACTGCAGCATTCAAATGAACGATGCCGCGCAAGGACGCCGCGGCCGCCGTGGTCGGAATCGTACCGGTTTTATACCGCACAGACTCTTGTCGCGGGTGCGCCGCCATGCCACTTTGCGCTGGCGCCGGACCGGGCGCGCCAGGAGCCGTTACGTTGACCGCGACCGCCATCGGCCACGCCACCGCAGACGCCGCATCGGCCGCGACCACGCCGCGTCTGTCGCGCCTGGAGAAGTTCGGCTACGGCCTCGGCGATGCCGGCGGCACGGTGGTCACCTGCCTGATCGCCAACTTCCTCACCTTCTTCTACACCGACGTGTTCGGCCTGACCCCGGCGCTGGTCGGCACCCTGTTCACCGTGCTGCGCGTGGCCGACGCGGTGTCCGATCCGGTGATGGGCCTGATCGCCGACCGTACCCGCAGCCGCTGGGGCCGTTTCCGCGCCTGGCAACTGTGGGTCGCCGTGCCGATCGGCATCGCCTGCGTGCTGACCTTCAGCGCGCCGCAGCTGAGCGCCGGCGCCAAGATCGCCTACGCCTTCGCCAGCTACTTCCTGCTGTCGCTGTGCTACACCGCGATCAACGTGCCCTACTGCGCGCTGATCAACAGCATGACCGGCAACCACCGCGACGTGGTCTCGGCGCAATCCTGGCGCTTCGTGCTGTGCGGCATCGCCGGCTTCCTGGTGTCGGTCGGGCTGCCGTGGCTGGTGCGGGAACTGGGCAACGGCGACGCCGCGCGCGGCTACCAGCTCGGCGTGGGCGTGCTGGCGGTGCTGGCGGTGGCGATGTTCCTGTGCTGCTTCTTCGCCGTGCGCGAACGCGTGCCGGTCAGCCTGCTCGGCGGCGCCGGCATCGGCGCACATCTGCGCGGCCTGCTGCAGAACGACCAGTTGCGGCTGGGGCTGCTGATGTCGTTCCTGCTGATCAACGTCTACAACATCCGCGGCGGCGCCTATCTGTACTTCATCACCTACGTGCTCGGCGGCAGCAGCGGCTACGCCTCGCTGTTCTTCGCGATGGTGGCGCTGGCCACGGTACTCGGCGCGATCGTGGTCAACGCGCTGTGCCGCCGCTTCGATCCGCTGGCGCTGTACCTGCACACCAACCTGGCGCTGGCCGCGTTCGGCGTGGCGCAATGGTGGCTGCCGACCGGACCGGCGCAGCAGACGCTGTGGCTGGGGGTGATCTTCGTGCACTGCCTGGTGCTGGGCTTCGCGCTGCCGCTGCACTTCTCGCTGATGGCCTTCGCCGACGACTACGGCGCCTGGAAGAACCGGGTGCGTTCCTCGGGCATCAACTTCGCCTTCAACCTGTTCTGCATCAAGCTGGCCTGGGCCTCGAGCGCGGTGGTGATCAGCGCGCTGTTCGTCTACGCCGGCTACCGCGCCGGCGCCGCGCAGCAGAGCCCCGCCTCGCTGCAGGCCATCACCCTGCTGGAAACGCTGATCCCCGCCGGCCTGCACCTGCTGCTGGCCGCGGTGATCCTGCGCTGCCGGCTGCGCCGGCCGCTGCTGGCGAATATCGCCGCCGATCTGGCCGCACGCCCGGTGCACTGACCTTCCCCACTCTCCAGGATCTCCGCTCCATGCCGCATTCGCCCGTGCCGTCCCCGGAACTGCCGCTCGCCCACCTGCGCATCGCCGATCCGTTCTGGCAGCGCTACCAGCGCCTGGTGCAGGAGGTGGTGCTGCCCTACCAGTGGGACGCGCTCAACGACAACGTCGCCGATGCCGAACCCAGCCATGCCATCGAGAACTTCCGCATCGCGGCCGGCCGCAGCGACGGCGCGTTCTACGGCATGGTGTTCCAGGACAGCGACGTGGCCAAATGGCTGGAAGCGGTGGCCTACCTGCTCGCACAGCATCCCGATCCGGCGCTGGAGCGCGATGCCGACGCCACCATCGAGCTGATCGGGGCCGCGCAGCAGGCCGACGGCTACCTCAACACCTACTTCACGGTGAAGGCGCCGCAGGAACGCTGGACCAACCTGGCCGAGTGCCACGAGCTGTACTGCGCCGGGCACATGATCGAGGCCGGCGTGGCCTACTTCCAGGCCACCGGCAAACGCACCCTGCTCGACATCGTGTGCCGGCTCGCCGACCACATCGACGCCACCTTCGGCCCCGGCCCCACGCAGTTGCACGGCTACCCCGGGCATCCGGAGATCGAACTGGCACTGATGCGCCTGTACGAGGCCACGGGCGAGGCGCGCTACCTGGCACTGGCGCGCTACTTCGTCGAACAACGCGGCACCACGCCGCACTACTACGACGAGGAGTACGCCAAGCGCGGCCAGACCTTCTTCTGGGGCGGGCACGGCCCGGCCTGGATGATCCAGGACAAGGCCTACAGCCAGGCGCATCTGCCGGTGGCGCTGCAGGACACCGCGGTCGGCCATGCGGTGCGCTTCGTGTACCTGTACGCCGGCGTGGCGCACCTGGCCCGGCACAGCGGCGACGCCACCCTGCGCGCGGCCTGCGAGCGCCTGTGGGACAACGCCACCCAGCGACAGATGTACCTGACCGGCGCGATCGGTGCGCAGAGCTACGGCGAAGCCTTCAGCGTCGACTACGACCTGCCCAACGACACCGCCTACAACGAGAGCTGCGCCTCGATCGGGCTGATGATGTTCGCCAACCGCATGCTGCAGTTGGCGCCGGATGGCCGCTACGCCGACGTGATGGAGCGGGCGCTGTACAACACCGTGCTGGGCGGCATGGCCCTGGACGGACGGCACTTCTTCTACGTCAATCCGCTGGAAGTGCACCCGCCCACCGTGCACGGCAACCACACTTTCGATCATGTGAAGCCCGTGCGCCAGCGCTGGTTCGGCTGCGCCTGCTGCCCGCCCAACAT
This sequence comes from Xanthomonas sp. SHU 308, assembly GCF_000364645.1. Taxonomy (NCBI): domain Bacteria; kingdom Pseudomonadati; phylum Pseudomonadota; class Gammaproteobacteria; order Lysobacterales; family Lysobacteraceae; genus Xanthomonas; species Xanthomonas sp. SHU 308. Next base: position 8,196 of record NZ_AQOK01000594.1, read on the forward strand.
CGCCCGCGTGCTGACCTCGCTCGGCCACTACCTCTACACCCGCCGCGACGACACGCTGTACGTGAACCTCTATGTCGGCAGCGACGCGCGGTTCGAGGTCGGCGGGCAGACCCTGACCCTGCGCCAGCGCGGCGAATATCCGTGGCAGGACACGATCGCCTTCGAGGTGGAGTGCAGCGCCCCGGTGGAGGCCGCGCTGGCGCTGCGCCTGCCCGACTGGTGCCAGGCGCCGCAGCTGCGGCTCAACGGCGAGCCGGTGGCGATCGATGCGCACCGCCAGCACGGCTACTGCGTGCTGCGCCGGCGCTGGCAGTCCGGCGACACCTTGCAGCTGCGCCTGCCGATGCCGCCGATGCGGGTCAGCGGGCACCCGCGCGTGCGCCACCTGGCCGGCAAGGTCGCGGTGCAACGCGGGCCGCTGGTGTACTGCCTGGAGCAGGCCGACAACGGCGCCGACCTGCATCAGCTGCGCCTGCCGGCCAACGCCACGCTGCAGGCCGTACCCGGCACCGGCGCGCTCGCCGGCCAGGTGCTGCTGCAAGCCACCGGCGAACGCCTGCACGGCGACGTCGACGCCGCGGCCGCACCGCTGTACCGCTACGATGCGCCGCCGCCGACGCGGCAGCCGCAGCCCCTGACCTTCGTGCCCTACTTCGCCTGGGCCAATCGCGGCGAAGGCGAAATGCGGGTGTGGGTGGACGCCAGCGACGGCTGAAGGCAACGCTACGGAACGTCTGCTGCAGGAGCGGCTTCAGCCGCGACCGGCGTTACCGGGAACGCCGGTCGCGGCTGATCCCGCAGAAGGGGACAAGCGCCGTTCCTGCCGGACAAGCTGCATTCGGATGAATCCTTGCGGAAACAGGTCACCACAGCGATGCCTGCCATGCGGCGCCTCACCGGCCGCATCGCACGCGCCGCACGGCCAGCGCACGCTCTAAGCTAGGGCCATGGATGCCCTGGCCTTCGCCGCCCCGCCGTTCGCCCGCCTCGCCCTCGGCGCGCATCGCATCGCCGTGCCGGACGCCTGGCTGCTGCCGTTCGAGGTCGATGCCTTCGACAGCGACGATTTCCAGCGCCACCGCGTGCAGCAGCCGCCGTCGATCGCGC
>NZ_AQOK01000595.1:0-23007 GCF_000364645.1 Xanthomonas sp. SHU 308
CCGCCGGCGTCCACGAATGCCGATGGAACTACAGCCTCTTAAGCTCCAGGTCGCGGGTTCGAGTCCCGCCCACCCTGCGATGGGGTGGTAGCTCAGTTGGACAGAGCGGGAATGTTCCATCTCTCTTGTCGTGGCCGTCGTCGGTCCTGTTGTGCGCGTTGCCTGGCGGATGCAGGCGGAACTCCATCGGTCGCGGGTTCGAATCCCGCCCGCCCTATGGCGGTAGCTCAGCGGTAGAGCGATCGTTCCGCGTATGGACTTGCCGCGTGAGGCGATGCGTTGGTTTTGCGGTGAATGCAGGTGGAACTCCATCTGGTAGCCCTTTAAGGGTCGGGTTCGAGCCCCGGCCGCACGGCAGCTATGCCGCCATGCGGAAGGTTCCACCCTCCCTCGTCACCGCGCTTTTTTTTTGAACATGCGTTACACAAGGAGCAACACCATGAACACCGAGCAGTACGACGTCATCGCGCAGCCGGGAGCGGCGCCGATCAAGCTGTGGACCCGCGGCGTGCCGCTGGAGGACGAGGCGCGCCAGCAGCTGCAGAACATCGCCAAGCTGCCCTTCATCCATCGCTGGATCGCGGTGATGCCGGACGTGCACCTGGGCAAGGGCGCGACCGTCGGCTCGGTGGTGCCGACCATCGGCGCGATCGTGCCTGCCGCGGTGGGTGTGGACATCGGCTGCGGGATGATCGCCGCGCGCACCTCGCTGGTCGCCAGCGATCTACCGGATAACCTGGCGCCGATCCGCAGCGCGATCGAGCGCGCGGTGCCGCACGGGCGCACGCCCGGCGCGCGCGACAAGGGCGCGTGGCAGACGCCGCCAGGTGCGGCCGTGGACGGCTGGGCGCAGCTGGCCAGCGACTTCGCGCTGATCTGCGAGCGTCATCCGCGCCTGCGCAAGACCAACAACCTGCAGCATCTCGGCACCCTCGGCACCGGCAACCACTTCGTCGAGATGTGCCTGGACGAGGCGCAGCGGGTCTGGTTCATGCTGCACTCCGGTTCGCGCGGGGTGGGCAACGCGATCGGCAACCACTTCATCCAGCTCGCCAAGGAGGAAATGCGGCGCTGGATGATCAACCTGCCGGACCAGGACCTGGCCTATCTGCCGGAAGGCAGTCAGTACTACGGCGACTACGTGTTCGCGGTGGACTGGGCGCAGCGCTATGCGCGGATCAACCGCGAGATCATGATGCGCAGCGTGGTCGAGGCGGTCCGCACGGTGATCGCCAAGCCGTTCGAGGCGCAGGCCGAGGCGGTGAACTGCCACCACAACTACGTCAGCCGCGAGCATCACTTCGGCAAGGACGTGTTCGTGACCCGCAAGGGAGCGGTGAGCGCGCGCAAGGGCGAGCTGGGCATCATTCCCGGTAGCATGGGCGCCAAGAGCTTCATCGTGCGTGGGCTCGGCAACGCGGACAGCTTTCATAGCTGCAGCCACGGTGCCGGCCGGGTGATGAGCCGCACCGAGGCGCGGCGCCGCATCAGCGTCGATGAGCACGCCAAGGCGACCGCGCACGTGGAGTGCCGCAAGGACCAGGACGTGGTGGACGAGTCGCCGGCGGCGTACAAGCCGATCGAGGCGGTGATGGCCGCGCAGCGCGACCTGGTGGAGATCGTGCATACGCTGCGGCAGCTGGTGTGCGTCAAGGGGTAGTCACAGGTGCCGGTCGGCTTGCAGTGGCGCCAGCCGGCGCCGATCGTCCGTGCGGGCTTGCCCGCACGGGCGTTTTCAATGATGGATTGTTTGGCAATGGACATGATCGAACTCGACGGTGCCGCAGGCGGCGGGCAACTGCTGCGCACCGCACTGACGCTGAGCCTGTGCACCGGGACCGGCTTTACCTTCCGCAACATCCGTGGCGCACGTCCGCGTCCGGGCCTGATGCGCCAGCACCTGACGGCGGTTGCCGCGGCGGCCACGATCGGCCAGGCGCGCACGCACGGGGCGCAGATCGGCGCGACCACGCTGCGGTTCGAGCCGGGAACGGTGGTGCCTGGCGATTATCAGTTCGCCACCGGCAGTGCCGGCTCGACCACGCTGGTGTTGCAGACGGTGCTGCCGGCACTGTGGCGTGCCGCTGCGCCGTCGCGCCTGATCCTGGAGGGCGGCACCCACAACCCGCTGGCGCCCTGCGCCGACTTCCTCGCCGAGACCTGGCTGCCGGCGCTGCAACGCCTGGGCGTGACCGCCGCGCTGACGCTGGACCTGCACGGCTTCTATCCGGCCGGCGGCGGCGCGCTGCGCGCCAGCGTCGCGCCCTGTGCGCAGTTGCAGCAGGTCTGCTTCGATGCGCGAGGCGACCTGCAGGCGATCGAGGCGCAGGTGCTGGTCTCGGGCCTGTCCGGCAAGATCGGCCGGCGCGAACTGGCGGTGCTGGCCGAGCGACTTGGCGTGGACGCCAATCCGCGCCACGTGCACAGCGTGCGTCCGGCGCAGGGTCCGGGCAATACCGCGCTGGTGCGGGTGCGGCATGCGGCGCACGTGGAGGTCTTCGCCGGCCACGGCGAGCGCGGTGTCTCCGCCGAGCAGGTCGGCGAACGCCTGGCGGCGCAGGTGCGCCGCTACCTGGAGAGCGGCGCCTGCGTCGGCGAGCACCTCGCCGACCAGTTGCTGCTGCCGATGGCGTTGGCTGGCGGCGGCGCCTTCACCACCGACACGGTCAGCGCGCACCTGTCCAGCAATGCCCGCCTGATCGAGAAATTCCTGCCGGTGGAGATCGCTTGGGAGCAGGTGGATGCGCGGCAGTGGCGGGTGGTCGTGTCCAGCTGACCAAGGGCGCCGGCAGTTGCCGCGTGGACGCTGTCGTCGCTGTCGCCGCGCCTGTGCTTGCAGTCGCAGCCGGCGCGGCGGCCCTACATCGCCCGGAACAGCGGCAGGTAGCTGCGGCTGACCGGCAGCGTCTCCGCGCGGCCGCGCAGGTGGATCTGTGCGGTCTCGTTGTCGCCACGCACCACGTGCAGGATCGCGCGGCGATTGACCACCACCGAGCGGTGCACCTGCTGGAAGTCATCCGGATCCAGTTGCGCGGCCAGGTCCCTGAGCGGCGTGGACACGATCGAGGTGCACGCCTGTCCGTCCGGATCGCGCCAGGCCACGCTGGTGTACTTGCTGTCCGAGCGCAGATAGTCGATGGCCTCCACGGCGATCAGGCGCACGCTGCTGCCGCTCTGTGCCTGCAGCCAGCGCAGTGGGGCGGGGCGCTCGGGTGGGCGCAGCCGCTGCGCCAGGCGCAACAGTTGCTCGCTGAGGTCGGCCGCCGGTTGTGCGGCCTGCAGGCGCTGTTGCAGCCGCGCGACGGTATCGGCCAGACGCGCGTCCTGCACCGGCTTGACCAGGTAGTCGAGCGCGCCTTCGGCAAACGCTTGCACCGCATAGTCGGTGTAGGCGGTGACGAACACCAGATGCGCGCGGCGGCCGATCTGCTGCGCGGCCTGCACGCCGGACAGACCCGGCATCTGGATGTCGAGCAGGCAGATCTGCGGCGCATGTTCCTCGAACAGGCGCACCGCCTCGCGGCCGTTGCGCGCCTCGGCGACGATCCGCAACTCGGGCCACAGACGCGCCAGCTGACACCGCAGGGCCTCGCGCAGCAGCGGTTCGTCGTCGGCGATCAGCGCGGTGGGCGGGATCATCGGGGCGGTACCGTCATCGGCAGGCTGAGATCGGCGCAGGTGCCTTGCGGCAGGCGCGGACGCAACTGCAGATGCGCCGTATCGCCGAAGCCGAGCGCGAGGCGGTCGCGCAAGGTGCGCAGGCCGGTGCCCAGCCCGCCGCGGCCGTCGCCCTCGCCGGCGCCGCTGTCTTCCACACGCAGATGACAGCGCTCCCCGCTGCACCAGGCGCGAATGGCGATGCTGCCGCCTTCCTCGGACGGATCGATGCCATGCTTGACCGCGTTCTCGACCAGGGTCAGCACGGCGAGGGTCGGGCAGCGCACTGCCTGCACGGCGTCCTCGGCGTCGATCGCGTAGTGCAGCCGGTCGGGCATGCGCATGTGCATCAGCTCCAGGTAGGCGCGCGCCAGCGCCAGTTCGTCGCCCACCGTGCTGGTGGCCTCGTGCAGGCGCGGCACCGCGGCGTGCAGGTAGGCGGTCAGGCTGCGCATCAGGTCTGCGGCACGCGGCGACCCGACATCGATCAGCGCCTGCACGTTGGCCAGGGTATTGAACAGAAAATGCGGGGCGACCTGGCGTTGCAACAGCTGCAGGCGCGCATCGAGCGCCTCGCGTTCCAGTTCGCTGCGTTCCAACGCGAACGCCAATGCCTGGTGCCGGGCCAACGCGTCCTTCTGCCGCACCAGGGCGGCCAGCGCCATCCATGGCGCGATCAGCACGCCGACGATGGTCAGCGTGGCGAAGCCGGCCAGCCGATCCGGGTCCTGCCAGAACGGCGGCGCGCCGGCGTGGGTGGAGCCCAGGTAGATCAGCAGGGTCGTCGTCGGGATCGCCAGTGCGACGCCGGCCACCTGCAGCGCCCAGCGCGCCAGCCAGCGCGGCAGCCGTTGCGGCCGGCGCTCCAACAGCGTGTAGGCACCCAGCGCAGCTGCTCCCAGCATGAAGCTGCGGACCAGGACCGGCAGGGGACTGTCCCAACTCAGGCTCATCAGCAGGCCGAGCGTGCCGGAGACCAGGAACACCGGCACGATGCGCGCCCAGGTCAGCAGCGCAGGCATGCGCGGCGGTGCGGAGAGCGGGGACGGAGGCGACATGGCCGCGAGCATACCGGAGCGCGGGCGTTGGCCGCTGTGGCTGCGCTCAGGCGTGCCGCAGCACCGGCCACCACATTCCCGCCACCGCGGCGAGGGTGCCGACCAGGGTGGCCGCGCTCATTGCGGCGAGCACCGCCGTCGCCAACAACTGCGGGCCGCTGCGGCGGCTGTCGAGTGCGCGCAGATACAGTTCCAGCACCGCCAGCGGTAGCAAGGTCTGCGCGAACGCCAGGGCGGTCAGCGTCGGGCCGACGAAACGGTCCGGATCGAAACCGACCGGTGCCTGGTTGAGGGCCAGCCAACCCATCAGCCCGATCCGGAAGAACCACACGCCGCTGACGGCCAGGAACAGGCGCAGCGCCCAGCGCCGATGCGCCGGCCACTGGCCGCGGCGGGCGTGGCGCCAGGCCATGGCCACGCACAGCAGGATCAGCACCGCATTGGCGCTGGTGCCCAGATGCTGCCCCAGGTCGCCAGCGACGCCGCCGCGGATCCAGATCATCGCCAGTCCGCCCAGGCTGAGCACGACGGCGCAGACCAGGTAGATGCGTCCGTTCCAGCGATGCAGGGCGGGACGCCTGCGTCGCAACGCCGGCAGCAACTGCGCTGCGCCGCCGAGCACGATCGCCACGGCCAGGCACAGGTGCAGCGCCAGTACCGCATTGAACACGGTGTCGCCGGCGACATGGCCGCGCGCCATCACCTGGTTCCAGCGCTCGGGGGTGCCGGCCAGCGCGGTGCGTCCGTAGAAGCCGGCGACATAGGCGGCGAAGGCGAGCTGACCGCCGATGGCGATGCTCATCCACAGCGCCGCGGCACCACGCAGCAGGCGTGTCGCCCAGCCTTGCCCGGCGTGCGGCTGCGCCGGCCCCGCCAGGTGCGGCGCGGCGGGAGCGGGGTGGTGCGGGGCGGAGAGGATCGAGGACATGGCGGCGTGCGCGGCGGTGGCGGTGACACGCAGTGTCGACAGTGCGGCGCTGCCGCGCCTGCGTGATCGGACAGGTGGCGGCCGCGGCGGGCGAAGTGCGGCAGGTGCCGACGAAACGCACCGCGACGGATGTAGCGCGGTCCGCATTGCGCAACCCGGGTTGCTATCCTCATGGGCGCTACCGCATTGCCAGGAAGGTCGTTCCGATGCGCACTCCCGTCGCTTCCGTCCCGATCGCGCCCGACCGGGCGCGTGCGCTGTGGCTGCATGCGCAGCGCCTGACCACGCCGGCGCCGTTCGGCAGCGGTGCCGAAGCGGTGCGGCAGGCGACCGCGCACCTGGGCTATGTGCAGATCGACACCATCCACGTGATCGCGCGCAGCCACCACCACGTGCTGTACACGCGCATTCCCGAGTACCGCGAACGGGATCTGGAACAGGCGCAGTCGCAGGACAAGTCGCTGTTCGAGTACTGGACCCATGCCTTGGCCTACTTGCCGGTCGCCGACTACCGCATGTACGTGGCGCAGATGGCGCGCCGACGTGCACAGGCCGACGCCAGGGGCACAGTGGATGCGCAGGATTACGCGCGGCTGCTGCGGCGCATCCGCAGCGAGGGGCCGTTGTCGATCCGCGACATCGACGACGAGGTGCTGGTCGAGAAGACCCACCCCTGGGGCAGCCGCAAGCCGTCGCGGGCCGCGTTGCAGTACGGTTTCTTCAGCGGCGACCTGGTGGTCAGCCAGCGCAGCGGCATGCTCAAGACGTACGAATTGGCCACGCGGCATTTCGGCTGGCGGCAGCGGCCGCGTCCGGTCAGCGACGCGCAATATGCGCGTTACCTGCTGCAGCGAGCGTTGCGCGCGCAGGGCCTCGTCGGCGTGGAGTCGATCTGCTATGGCGAGACCGCTGCCAAGCCGGCGGTGCGGGCGTTGATCGCCGCGGAAGTGGCGCGCAAGCGCCTGGTCCCTGTGCATCTGCAGGGGCAGGAAGGCGTGGCCCTGTGGGTTGAGCCGGAGGTGATGGACAGCGTGCCGCCGCCGCCGGATCCGACGCGGGCGCAGTTGCTGTCGCCGTTCGATCCGCTGGTGATCCAGCGCAAACGGTTGCAGCAGTTCTTCGGCTACACCCATCGCTTCGAGGCCTATGTGCCGGCGCCACAGCGGGTACTGGGCTACTTTGCGCTGCCGGTGCTGGTCGGCGACCGCATCGTCGCAGCGCTCGACCTGAAGATGGACCGTCGCGCCGGCCGCCTGCTGATCCAGCAATGGACCTGGCTGGTGCCGCGGCGACCGGCGCTGCAGGCGAGGATCGACGCGGCGCTGCAGCGGTTCGAACGCTTCCATCTGCTGTAGCCGGGTGCTGCTGCCGCAGGGGTATGGCTTGCGGCGGTGCAACTCGCGCCAAGGGCATCCGCGGCGCAGCGCCGGACTTCTAGATGGTGCCGCGCATCCCCGATCGCATGCATAGGCCGGTTGCTGCCTCCTTGCGCTGCCATCGCCGCGAACGCGACGCCCACACGCGGCGGCCAGGGTCACCTCGCGACCACAGGCCGCCGCTTAGGCTCGGGTTTCCCACGTTGCCTGTGCCGCCGCATGTCCGCTGCCCGACACTGTCTCCATGCTGCAATCGACGCCTGCCGCCGCGGCACGCCCGCGGTCCTGGCCGTGGCGATGGCCCGCGAAGGCTCCACCTACGCGCATGCCGGGGCGATGGCCTTGTTCGGTCCCGATGGTACGCAGCAGGGTTGGCTCAGCGGCGGTTGCCTGGAGCCGGAGATCGCGCGCTGCGCCGCGGAGGCCGCCGTCGCCGGCATGCCGGTGTGGATGGAGATCGATACGCGCGAAGACGAAGACCTGCTGTCGGGTTCGTCCGCCGGTTGCCGGGGCCGCCTGCACATGGCCTTGCTGCCGCTGCTCGCCTTGCCGGGCTTCGACGGGCTGGCCCAGGCCTGGCTGCAGGGGCGCGGTGGATTGACCCTGGCGCTGGAGGCCGACGGTCGCATCGCCGCCAGCGTGGCCGAGCAGGCGTTGCGGTGGTGCCTGCCTTGGCACACGCTGTCTGTGGCGCCGTCGCGGGTCGGCGAAGTGCAGGTGCCGCCGCCGCCGAGGGTCAGCGTCTTCGGTGCCGGCCCGGAAACCACCGTGTTGCTGCCGCTGCTGCGTCAATTGGGCTGGATGACGACCCTGGTCGAGCAGCGGCCGCGCTGGTCTGCGTTGGCGGCGCTGGCCGACCGCGCCCTGGCATGCACGCCGACCCGCGCACTGGCCGACTGTGACGGCAGCGATGCGGCACTGGTGATGCACCACAATTTCGAACTGGATCGCGAAGCGCTGGACGCGCTGGCCGGCAGCGCGATCCCGTTCCTCGGCCTGCTGGGACCGGTGCGGCGGCGCGAGGACCTGTTCCGTTTGCTGAGTCCGACGCAACGCGCGCAGTTGTCGCCGCGCCTGCATTCGCCGATCGGGCTGCGCCTGGGAGGCAATGGCGCAGAAGCGATCGCGCTGAGCATCGCCGCGCAGTTGCAGGCCAGCCGGGCGGCGCCGCCGCGGCTGAGTGCGGTCGCGCAGGCGAGCGACAGGCCGCGGCGATCGCACCGCGATGCGCTGACGGCAGCGCCGCGGTTGCTGGCCGAAGGTGCCAGGTGATGGCGCAGGCGCACGCGGCGCTGATCCTGGCCGCGGGTGGCAGCCGCCGCCTCGGCCGTCCCAAGCAGACGCTGACCAGCGACGGCGAGCCGCTGCTGCGCAAGGTCGTGCGCCTGGCGCTGTCCACGGCGCCGGCGCGTTGCGTGGTGGTGCTTGGTGCGCAGGCCGAGGCGCTGCGCCCGTTGCTGCAGGGATTGCCGGTGGAGTGCGTGCGCAATCCGGACTGGTCCACCGGCATGGGCGGCAGCCTGGACTGCCTGCGTGCGGCGGTAGGCGACGATGCCGCGATCACCCACAGCCTGGTGCTCGGTTGCGACCAGCCAGCGTTGGCCGCGGCGCATCTGCAGGATCTGCTGGCGGCGGCCTCACGGGCGGCGTCCGGTTGCGCGGTGAGCGCCTACGCCGGCGTGCGTGGCATGCCCGCGGTGGTGGCGCAGCAGCGCTGGCGCGCGCTGCCATTGGGCGGCGACCAGGGCTTGCGCACGCTGTTCGCGACGCTGGCACCGGATAGCCTCGGTTGCATCGTCGCGCCGGCGTTGGCGCTGGACCTGGACACGCCGGAGGATGTACAGGCGGCGGTGGCGAAAGGGTGGCTGGATCCATAGCGGTCGCCACAGGGCGCGACGTAGCGATGGTTCCTGCAGGACTTGCTGCGGGATGCGATAGATGCAGCGAAGGCTTCCGTCAGACAACGGGCGACGTCGCATGGCGTCCTACTTTGCTCTTTGCAACGGAATGCCACTTCTGATGACTACGGAAGCGATGTCGCAGGAGCCGCTTCAGCCGCGACAGGCGCTATGGGGGACGTCTGTCGCGGCTGAAGCCGCTCCCACGAGGGATAGGGCGAACGGCGCAGCAAGCGGCGCTCGTGCTCAGCCGATCAACTTGTCCGGCGTGATCGGCAGGTCGCGGATGCGCTTGCCGGTGGCGTGGAATACGGCATTGGCGATCGCCGCGGGAATGCCGACCATGCCCAGCTCGCCCATGCCCTTGACCCCGAGCGGGTTGACGATGGTGTCGTCCTCTTCGACGAACATGGTCTGAATCTCGTGCACGTCGGCGTTGACCGGCACGTGATAATCGGCCAGCGAAGCGTTGAGCATGCGCCCGTAGCGGTGGTCGATCTCGGTGCCTTCGCTGAGCGCCATGCCGATGCCCATCACCACGCCGCCGATTTCCTGGCTGTGCGAGGTCAGCGGATTCATGATCTTGCCGCAGGCGGTGGCTTCGATGACCCGCGTCACCTGCACCATGCCGGTGTCCGGATCGACCTTGACCTCGATGAACTGCGCGCCGTGTGCGGCGGTGGCGTACTGCTTGCGCTCGGCCGAGGGCTTGGATTCGTGCACCACCTCCAGCTCCTGCAGGCCGTGCTGGCGCATCAGCTTGGCGACGTCCAGGCCGGCTTCGGGCTTGCCGGTCGGGCGCAATTGGCCATCGACCAGTTCCACCGCATCCATATCCAGCCCGCTGAATGCGGCCTGCCCATCCTGCCTGGCCAGTTCCAGCAGCTTGCCGCGGATCTCGCGCGCCGCGCCATGGATCGCGCTGCCGACGCTGGCGGTGGTCCACGAGCCGCCCTGCGCCGGCGCCTTCGGCAGGCGCGTGTCGCCCAGTTCGAACTGCACGCGCTTGGCGTCGATGCCCAGATACTCGGCGGCGATCAGGGTCATCACCGTGTAGGTGCCGGGGCCGATGTCGGAGGTGGCACTGCCGACGCGAGCGCTGCCGTCGGCCTTCAGTACCACCCGTGCCAGCGCGGGCATCTGCATCGACGCCCAGGTGCCGGTGGCCATGCCCCAGCCGACCAGCAGGCGCCCGTCGCGCATGGAGCGCGGCTCGGGCGTGCGCTTGCTCCAGCCGAAGGTCTCGGCGGCGAGCGCGTAGCACTCCCGCAGCGCCTTGCTCGAAAACGGCTTGCCGCTCTCCGGGTCGGTCTCGGCATAGTTGGCCAGGCGCAGTTCCAGCGGGTCCATCTTCAGCGCATAGGCCAGTTCGTCCATCGCGCACTCGATGCCGAACATCTGGCTGATGGTGCCGGGCGCGCGCATCGCCTGCGGCGTCGGCAGGTCGGTCTCCACCACCTCGAAGCGATCCTCCACGTTGGGGCAGGCGTACAGCGAGCGCGCGTTGCGGAAGAAGGCCTCGTTGAACGCCTCGATGCGCGAGGTGTTGAGCACGTGCCGGTAGCGGATCGCCTGCAGCGTGCCGGCGGCGTCGGCGCCCAGGCCCAGTTCCACGCGGTAGTAGGGGCGGTAGCCATGGCCGCTGAACATCTGCCGCCGGGTGTAGACGATCTTCACCGGCAGGCCGACCGCCTTGGACACCGCACCAAGTAGGAAGGTGTAGTAGTTGGGTCGCAGGCAGGAGCCGAACGCGCCGCCGACGAACAGCGAGACCACGTTGACCTTGTCCACCGGAATGCCGAAGTAGCCGGCCAGCTGTTCGCGGTCCTGGTAGACGTTCTGGCTCTTGTTGACCACGGTCAGGGTGTCGCCGATCCAGTAGCCGATGCCGCCGTGCGGTTCCATCGGGTTGTGGTGCTCGACCGGCATCGTGTACGCGGCCTCCAGCTTCACCGGCGCGGCGGCGAACGCAGCAGCCGGGTTGCCGCGCGGCTTCGGCGAGTCTTCCGGGGTCGGATCGTGCGCCTGATCGAGCAGCGCGTCGAAATCGGTGTGCGCGGCTTCGGTGGCGTAGTCCACCTGGATCAGTCGCGACGCGTGCCGCGCCTGCTCGAAGGTGCTGGCGACCACCACGGCGATCGGTTGTGCGTTGAAATGGATGCGGTCGTCGACCAGGGCACGGAACGACAGATCCTCGCCTTTCTTCTTGACCGCGTCGGAGACCGGCTTGCTCGCGTTTAGGTGGGTCAGTACCTTGATCACGCCCGGCGCGGCTTCGGCGGCGCGGGTGTCGATGCGCACGATGCGGCCCTTGGCGATGGTGCTGGTGAGGATGTAGCCGTGGACCAGATGCGGGATCTGGAACTCCGCCGCATAGCGCGCCTTGCCGGTGACCTTGGCGTAGCCGTCGACGCGGCGCATTTCCTTGCCGATGTAGTTCATTGCCGGTTCTCCGGTTGGCCGCTCACGCGGCGTCGCTGCCGCTGGCGCGGTGCAGGGCGCGGATCATCGCGTGCGTGCCCATCGGGATCTTGTAGGCGTTGTGCGCCAGTGGCCGCGCCGCGGCCATCTCGGCCTGCGCGGCGGCAGCGAAGGCGTCTTCACCGACCCGCTGCCCGACCAGCGCACGTTCGGCGGCACGCGCGCGCCAGGGTTTGTGCGCCACCCCGCCCATGGCGATGCGCGCGTCGCGGATACGCCCGTCCGGTTCCAGCGCCAGCGCCGCGGCCACCGAGATCAGTGCGAACGCGTAGCTGGCCCGGTCGCGCACCTTCAGATAGTGGCTGTGCGCGGCGAAGCTCTGCGCCGGCAGGGTGATGGACTCGATCAGTTCGCCATGCGCAAGCTGGTTGTCGACATCGGCGCGCGCCTCGGGCAGCAGGTGGAATTCGGCGAACGGGATCTCGCGCTGGATGCCGGCCGGCGTACGCACCTGCACCGTCGCGTCCAGTGCGGCCAGCGCCACGCACATGTCCGACGGGTGCACGGCCACGCAGTGTGCGCTGTGGCCGAAGATCGCGTGGGTGCGGTTGAGCCCCTCGCGCGCGCCGCAACCGCTGCCGGGTTCGCGCTTGTTGCAGGGCAGGGCGGTGTCGTAGAAGTAGCCGCAGCGCGTGCGCTGCAGCAGGTTGCCGCCGTTGCTGGCCATGTTGCGCAGTTGCATCGTGGCCCCGGCCAGGATCGCCTGGCTCAGCAACGGATAGCGTTGACGCACCAGCGGATGGTTGGCGGTCTGCGTGTTGTTGGCGAGCGCGCCCAGGCGCAGGCCGCCGTCGGCGGTTTCGGCGATCTCGGCCAGGCCCTTGAGCCGGGTCAGGTCGACGATCTCGTCGGCACCGGTCACCCCTTCCTTCATCAGGTCGAGCAGGTTGGTGCCGCCGCCGAGGAAGCGCGCGTTCGGGTTGGCGGCGACACGGCGTACCGCGTCCTCCGGCGAGGTCGCGCGCTGGTACTTAAACGGCGTCATCGGCCACCTCCTTCGCCATCTTCAGGGCGGTCAGTTCGGACTGGTCGACATAGCGCCAGGTCAGCGGCCGCGGCGCGCCGCCGCTGTGCACGTCCTGGATGGCGGCGACGATCTTTGGGTAGGCGCCGCAGCGGCAGATGTTGCCGCTCATGCGCTCGCGCACCTCGGCGTCGCTGAGTTCGGTGACCGGCCGGCTGACGTCGGCGCTGACGTGGCTGGCATCGCCGCGCCTGATCTCGTTCAACAGCGCCACCGCCGAGCAGATCTGCCCAGGCGTGCAGTAGCCGCACTGGAACCCATCGTGCTGCACGAACGCGGCCTGCATCGGGTGCAGTCGCTCGCCGTCGGCCAGACCCTCGATGGTGGTGATCTGCGTGTCTTCGGCCTGTGCGGCCAGGGTCAGGCAGGAGAGGCGGCGCTCGCCGTCGACGATCACCGTGCAGGCACCGCACTGGCCGTGGTCGCAGCCCTTCTTGGTGCCGGTCAGTGCCAGGTGTTCGCGCAGCGCGTCCAGCAGCGTGGTCCGTGGATCCAGCTGCAGGGCATGGCGCTGACCGTTGACCTCCAGGACCACGGGCAAGGCGTTCTGCGGCGGCGCGGCCTTGGCGACGGGTGCGGCGAACGCGGCCTCGCTGAAGAGGATCTGTCCGCACGCGCTGCTCAGGCCGGCGGCCGAGAGCAGGGCGAGGAATTCGCGGCGCGAGAGGCCGTTGATGCCGAGCCGGCGCGCGAGCGCGGCTTCGTCCTCGCTCAATGGGGTGTCGCGCGCGCTGTCGGCAGTGCCGGACGCGGCCTCGGAATGGTAGGGGTCATGCTGCATCGGTCTCTCCTGCCTGGGGACCGCTACCGCGCGCGCCGCGGCGCAGCAGGGAGCGAGTCGACCTGGGTAGCGGCGCTGCCATCGCGACGCCGACGTGCGGGCACGCATCGGCACCCGAGCGCGAGCATCGCGGCGGGACCGCGAAGGGATTGCGAAGAGAACGCGAAGGGAGGGTGTCGGGGCAGTGATACGGACCGGTGGACGTGCCGGATCGGGATGCGCGTGCATGCGCTCCTGCAGATGCCATCGCCGCCACGACAGGCGCGCGATTGCGCCTGTCATGGTCGGCGCCACGCGACGCCAGTGCAGCGATGGCGTCGCGTGCGTCTGCGATGCGGCAGGCGCTACCAGCGATACGCCACCGATGCCTGATACTGGCGGCCGGCGATCGGGCGGCCCATGAACACGCCGCCGGTGGCCGCGCCGGGCACGCGGACATTGCCTTCTGTCAGGCCCAGCGTGTCGGTCACGTTGCTGCCGCTGACGGTGAACTCCCAGTGCTCGCCGCTGTGCAGGCTGGCACCGACGTCGAGCATGTCGTAGGACGGCAGGCGCTGGCTGTTGGCCAGGTCGGCGTAGCGTTCGCCGATGTAGGAATAGGTCGCGAACAAGCGCAGGTCGCCGAACGGCAGCATCCAGTAGTAGCTCGGCGTCAGCCGGAACTGGCGCTTGGGCTGACGCATGACCTGGTTGCCGGTGTATTCGCGGTAGTTGCGGTACTTCGCGTCCAGCCACACTCCCGTCCCGGCCAGTTCGAAGCCGCCGAACGGACGGATCGCGCCTTCCACCTCCAGGCCGTAGGCACGCGAATCGCCGACCGTGGTGAAGTTGCTGCCGTTGGCCAGGAAGGCCTGGAACGGCGAATTCCTGAAGGTGTTGTAGAACGCGGTGAGGTACAGATCGTAGTTGGCCGCGCCGGACTTCAATCCCAGTTCGTATTGCCGGATGTCCTGCACCTTGGTCTGGCCGTCGCGCAGATTGTCGAAGCCGGGAAACTTGACCCCGGAATTGACCCGCGCGAACACGCTGTTGTGCGCGTCGAGCTTGACGTTCAGCCCGGCCGTCCACGACAGCGCGTTGTCGTCCTGGTCGATGCGCCGCGCACTCGGCAGCGAGATCGAGGTGGCGTTGTCGTAGAGCGTGGCCGGATTGCCGTCCAGGTCCACGGTGGCGGTGTCGTGCACGGTGCCGGTGACGTGCTGGCGCTCGTAGCGCACGCCCAGGTCCAGGCGCAGGCGCTCGTCCAGTTCCCATTCGTCGGCGACGAACACCGCGGCGTTCTCGCCCTCGTAATGCGCGCGCAGCGCCAGGAAGGCGGTGCTGGTGAAGCCGTCGCGCGTCGGCTGGCGGCCGTCGTCCAGGGTCACGTCGATGCGCCGCGCATGGTTCTGCGCGGTCAGCAGCATGGTGTTGCCGAGGTACCAGGTGTCGTTGGAGGTGTACCTGGCGTAGTAGCTGCCCACGGTCAGCGTATTGCCGGCGAACAGCGCGCGGCTCAGGCGCAGGTCGTTGGTGAAGGAGTTCAGGCGCTTGTCCACCGACCACCAGCCGGCTTCCAGCACCTGCTGGTTCGGGTCGACCGCGCCGCCGCCGTTGGTATAGCGTGCGCTGCCGTTGCTGCCGTAGCCGGCGATGAAGTCGCCCAGCCGCTGCGGCGCGTCGCCGGTGAACAGCGCATAGGTCGGTGCGGTGCCGCCCATCACGTTGAAACGGTCGGCGACGGTCCAGTCGCCCACCTCCCAGTTCAGTTCGCCGCCGAACACGTCGATGTTGACGCCGCGGCCGTCGCCGAGGTCGCGCCGGATGGTCTGGCCGTTGGGGCCGACCGGCAGGGTGACGTTGCGGAAGTCGTTGCTCAGCAGCGTGCCGTGCTGCGCGTCGAGGCCGGGAAAGCTGGACAGGTCGCTGCCGTTGTTGCGCGACAGCAACGGGATCGCGGTGTAGAAGGCGTTGTTATCGTCGGTATGGCGCGCATAGAACGACAGCTCGCCGCTGTCCCAGCGCTTGCTCAGGGTGGCGCTGAACTGGCCGCCCTTGTCGGCGGGGAACTGCGGGTCGCGCACGCCGTCGGTCTCGCGGAAGAAGCCGCCGATGCTGTAGTACCAGCCGTTGCCCATCGGCCCGCTGTCGAACAGATCGATGCGGCGCAGTGCATCGCTGCCGCCGGTGAGGCGTACGCTGCCTTCCGGCTCGTCCTGGCCCTTCTTCTGGATGAAGTTGACGGTGATGCCGGCCTGGCCGTTGGAGAAGATCGGGCTGGAACCGCCGCGCAGCACCTCCATGCGTTCGATGGTGTCGTCGGTGCGGAACAGCGTGGAATTTTCCAGGAACGACAGGGTCGGCGGCGGGAACAGCGGCGCGCCATCGAGCTGGAAAGTGACGAACGGCGCATCGCCTTCCGACGGCATGCCACGCACGAAGATGTTGGCGCCGGTGCCGCCGCCGCTGGGTTCGGCCCACACGCCGGGCACGATCTTCAGCAGGTCGGCGCTGCTCTGCGGCACCGCCTGCTGGATCTGTTCGGGTGTGGCGGTGGTGATCGAGAAGCTCGCATCGCGTTTGCGCAAGCCGCTGAAGCGCGCAGTGCCGCTGACGACCACGGTATCCAGGGTGGTGGCGTCGGGTTGCGTTGCCGGCGCGGTGGGTGCGTCGGCGGTCTGCGCCAGCGCGGGGGGCGCGAGCAGGGCGGCGGCGATGGACAGGGGCAGCAGATGGCGAAGCGGCGCAAGATGCATGAAGAATCTCTCCTTTCTTCATTCGGAACGATCGGCCGGGATGCGGCACGCGCGTGCAGCGCGCGGCCGCGTCGCATCGGCCGGTACGGCGCGAAGCAGGGGGCGACGCGCGGCGCCCTTTGTAACGCCGTCGGGCGATCGGACCGTTGTGCAGCGCGGTACAGGCCGCGTTTGCGTGACGGGTTGCCCAGGCAGATCGCCATCGCACCGCAACCTGCGGCGTGCGCTGCGCAGGGCGGCGTCGCTTCGATTGGTCATGCGTGTGGCCATGCGTGGCGTCGCAGGAGAGACGCAGCCGTGCCAGAGACGATCCCGGAACGCCGATCGCGGTCGATTTCCAGAAGGGCACAACGCGCCGCTCCTGCGCAGCGTGCATCCGGGGCAAGGGCCGTCGCCATCGTCGCCATCGTCGCCACGCGCCGCTTGCTATCGTGGCGCGCTGCGCGTCCAGGAGTGTCCTGCAATGAAGAACTGGCTGTTCCTGCTGGTGGCCATCCTCGCCGAGGTGGTCGCGACCTCGGCGCTGAAGGCCAGCGAGGGCTTCACCCGGCTGTGGCCGACGCTGCTGGCGCTGTGCGGCTATGGCATCGCCTTCTACCTGCTGTCGCTGACCCTGCGCAGCGTGCCGGTGGGCGTGGCCTATGCGCTCTGGTCGGGCATCGGCATCGTGTTGATCTCGCTGCTGGCGTGGTGGCGGTTCGACCAGGCGCTGGACCCGCCGGCGATCGTCGGCATGGCGCTGATCGTCGCCGGCGTGGTGGTGATCAACGTGTTCTCGCGCAGCGCCCCGCATTAGCAAAAAAAGAGGCCGCCCGGAGGCGGCCTCGTCACGCTGCAGCTAAGCTGCCCGATCAGAAGAACAGGCGCACGCCGAACGAGGCGCTGCGGCCGGGCAGCATGACGTCGTCCTTGAGGAACGAGGTATGCACGCGCGCATCCTGGTTGGTCAGGTTGTTGCCGTCCAGGAACACTTCCCAGGCGGTGCTGCCGGCATCGACGTGATAGGCCAGATGCGCATCGACCAGGGTGTAGCCAGCGGTGGGCGTCTCGTTGACCGCCACCTTGTCCTGCTTCTGGTAGCGGGTGGCGCCCAGCGCGGCGCGCCAGTTGCTCGCGTCCCAGCGCAGCTGCGCGCCGTAGCGCGCCGGCGCGATGCGCGGCAGGTTGCCGCCGTCCTTCAGGCGTGCGCGCACGGTGTCGCCGAACACGCGCAGGTCCCAGGCGCCGCTGTCGTTGTTGGCCAGGTGGAAGGTGGCCTCGCCCTCGAAACCATGGAACACCGCATCGGCCTGGGTCCACTGGCGGATCGGCAGGAAATCGTTGTCTTCCTCGTGGAACCACTGGCCGCCGGTGTCGACGATGTAGATGAAGTCGTCGTAGCGGTTGTAGTAGCCGGCCACCTTGGCGTCGACCCAGTCGTTCTTGAAGATCAGGCCCAGTTCGGCCTGGTTGGCCTTCTCGGTCTTCAGGTCGGGGTTGCCGATCTCGTAGGCGAGGGTGGCGATGTGCGGACCGTTGGCGAACAGTTCTTCCTCGGCCGGGGCGCGCTCGGCGTGGTCGAGGTTGGCGGTCAGGCGCCACTGTTCGTTGAAGCGGAAGCCGCCGCTCAGCGACAGGCTCTTCGGAGTGAAATCGCGGTCCACGCCGGTGTCGGTCTCGTACTTGGTCCTGTCCACGCGCGCGCCGACCTCGGCCTGCACGCGGTCCCAGGTGTTGCGCGCCAGCGCGAACACGCCGATGGCGCGAGTGTCGGTCTTCGGCACGAAGGCTTCTTCGCCGGTGGCCTGGAAGGTCGAGTCGCTGCCCTGCACGCCGACCGCGGTCTGCCAGCCGCCGCCCAGACCGAAGGAGGCCTCGACGCGGCCTTCGTTGGCGCGCTTGTCGAACTTGGTGCCCACTTCCGCGCCTTCGAACTCGGTGTGGGTGTAGGCGGTGTGGCCGAAGCTGTAGCGCAGTGCGCTGCCGTCGCCCCACGGGTCGTTCAGCGCACCCTTGAGCTCGAAACGGTCCTGGTGCAGCTGCAGCGACACGCCGCGCTCGCCGGCGGCCGGATCGCCGGGCTCGCCGGGGTTGCCGTAGTTGTCGCGGAAGCGCGAGATCGACACGCCGACGAAGCCCCAGTCGCCGGCCAGCGAACTGCCGATCGAGCCGACCTTGGACTTGACGAACGAGTTGAGCTGCGGGCCCTGCGGCGTGTCGTAGTCCTTCAGGTTGCGGTACACGCCGTCGGCATGGATCGACAGGCCGCTGCCGTTGCCGGCATCGACGCGGAACATGTCGGTGTTGCCGCTCTTGTCGCCGCCTTCCCAGCGCGCTTCGGCACGACCGTGCACGCCGTCGACCGGGGTCTCGGCGATGCGCCCGTCGACCACGTTGACCACGCCGCCGATGGCGCCGGAGCCGTACAGCAGGGTGGACGGACCCTTCAGCACTTCGATCTGGTCGGCCAAGAACGGCTCAACGGCAGGCGAATGATCCTGGCTGACCGTGGACACGTCCTGCGAGGACAGGCCGTCGTTGAGCACCGCCACGCGCGGGCCGTCGAGGCCGCGGATGATCGGCCGGCCCACGCCGGGGCCGAAGTTGGAGCTCTGCACGCCCGGCAGGCTGGCCACGGTCTCGCCGATGCTGGCGCCGCGGTTCTCGTCCAGGCGCTCGCCGGCCAGCACGTCCACCGGCTGGCTCAGCGCACCGGCGGCATCGCGCAGCGGGCTGGCGGTGACCACCACCTGGTCCATGTCCTTCACGTGCCGGTCCTGCCTGTGGCCTGCGCCGTGGCGGCTGTCGCTGGCGGGCGGCGTGGCGTCGGTCGCGGTCGTCGCGGTGGTCGGGTCGGCGGCCAGGGCCAGCGACGGGCTCAGCAGGCCAAGCAGGGCCAGGGACAGGGCGGAACGGCGGAGCAGGACGGGACGGGGAGAGGGCATGGGCATTCCATTAGGAGGGACAGTCGGGGGCGACGTGCGCGCTGCCGGCACCGCACAACGGCGGTGGACGGTCGGGGAAGGGGCGCGGGACGCGCTGGTCGCCGGCGGCCGAATGTTATATTATTCCGTAACACTTTCAACCCGTGCCGACCGTCATGTCCTCATCGTTCGATCTGCGCGCCGCGCTCGACCGCCTCGGCGCCACCGGTTCGCTGCTGTGCGCGGTGCATTGCGCGGTGTTGCCGCTGGCGCTGGCGGTGCTGCCGTCGCTGGGTCTGGCGATGTGGCTGGGCGAGGGCGTGGAGCGCACCCTGGTCCTGTTCGTGACCTGCCTGGGCCTGTTCAGTCTGGTGCTTGGGTATCGCCGGCACCGCGTGTGGCAGGCGCTGGGATTGCTCATCCTCGGCCTGCTGGCGCTATGGGCCGGGCTGCTGGTGCCGGCGCTGCATCATGCGGTGGCGCCGCACGCGGCGATCATGACCTTCGGCGGCACCCTGGTCGGCCTGGCGCACCTGCTCAACCTGCGCTTGAACCACGGCCACGTGCACGACGCAAGCTGCGCCCATTGAGCGCACGTGGTAGGCTTGCCGCCCTTGCGCGAGGGCGCTGACCGCGTTGGCCTCGCCAAACCCCGTGCATCTCGCGGGGGTTTTCGCAAACACATTCAGGAGTCGATGAGCATGGGTAAGGGTGACCGCAAGACCGCCAAGGGCAAGCGCTACAACGCCAGCTACGGCAATTCGCGCTCGCACAGCGTGAGCAAGGTGGCCGTGGGCGCTGCATCGCCGGCCGCGAAGAAGTCGGTGGTCAAGGCGCCGGCGGTGAAGAAGGCCGTGGCCAAGAAGACGGTCGCCAAGGCCGGCTGAGCCAGCCACCGGTTGCGACGAAGAACGCGGCGCTTGCGCCGCGTTTTTTTATGCCTGGCGTTCATGCCTGGAGGTCGCCGTGAGCGCACTCCCCGGTCGTTCGTTCGTCGCTCAGGACACGCGGCCGCTCAATGCGGACGCGGCGCGCTGGGGCCGTCGTCGCGGTCGTCGTGGTCGCTGCCGGCCAGGTCGGCCACCAGCGAGGTCGGCGCGTCCTCTTCGGCGGGCGGCGTGGGTGCCGGCGGCGGTGCCACCAGCAACAGCTCGGCCAGGCCGCGGTAGATCGGCGTGCGGCACACCAGCGCCGAAGCGCCGCGCGCGATCAGCACCGTGGCCAGGATCGGCAGCAGCATGTCGCTGCTGTCGGTGAGTTCCAGCGAGATCACCGCCGAGGTCAGCGGCGCCTGGGTGACGCCGGTGAGATAGGCGCACATGCCCAGCAGCACGAAGATGCGCGGGTCCACGCCCGGCATCAGCACGGCCAGGTTGTGGCCGAGTCCTGCGCCGACCGCCAGGGCCGGCGAGAACAGGCCGCCGGGGATGCCGGCCACGTAGGACACCAGGTTCGCCAGCAGTTTCATCAGGCCGAATTCGTGGCCGACGCTGGCGTGCCCCTGCACCAGGCTGCGCGCCTGCTCGTAGCCGGTGCCGAACGCGCCGTTGCCGAAGATCAGGCCCAGCAGCACCAGCGCCAGGCCGCACAGTGCGGCCAGCAGCACCGGCTGGCGCCGGCGCAACTCGCCCAGCCAGCGCGGCTTGCCGGCGACGGTGAGCAGCACCATGCGCGCGAAGGCGCCGCCGAGCAGGCCGGCGACCACGCCGCACAGCAGGATCGCCAGCCACGCCTTGCCCAGCGGCAGGCCGGCGGTGGCGACCCGGCCGAAGTAGGTGTAGTCGCCGAGCAGGCCCAGCGAAATCACGCCGCCGACGATCACCGCGGTCAGCAAGGTGCCGGAGAAGTGGTGCTCGAAGCGTCCGCTCAGTTCCTCGATGGCGAACACCACGCCGGCCAGCGGTGTGTTGAACGCCGCGGCGATGCCGGCGGCGCCGCCGGCCAGCAGGAAATGGCTGGCCTGGCGCGCATCGCGAAAGCCGAACCAGCGCCCGAACACGTACATCAGGCTGGCGCCGACGTGCACGGTGGGGCCTTCGCGGCCGATCGAGGCGCCGCCGAACAGGGCCATGGTGGTCAGCATCAGCTTGCCCGCGGACACGCGCAGCGACAGGTTGGCCTGGCGGAAGCCGTCGTCGGGGCGTTCCAGCGCGGCGATCACCTGCGGGATGCCGCTGCCGCGGGTGGGGCGCAGCGCGCCGTTGGTCAGCCAGGCCAGCAGGGCGAACACGCTCGGGGTCAGCAGCAGCGCCCACCACGGCGAATGCGCGGTGATGCGCTGGAACACGTGGAAGGCGGCGTCGCTGGCCTTGGCGAAGACGATGGAGACCAGGGCCACCGCCACCGCGCCGCCCCACAGCACGGCGCGCTGCTTCCAGCTCTCCTGCGAGATCAGCGGGCGCAGACGATGGCGCAGGCGCGGCGGTTGCGCGGAGTCGGGCGAATGCATGCCGCCATTGTCGCACGCGTTGCCATGGGCGGGCGTCGCCGCGCCGCGACCGTTGTCGTGGCGCTCAGGGCGTGTCACCCATTCCCGAGTATGCCGCGCGCCTGCCAGACCCAACCCGAAGGGCCGCGCTTGCGCGCGCCCGTGGCCGCGTCATCGCGCGGGCGTGGACGCTTGCCACAGGCACGCGCAATCGTGGCGCGGCATGCTCGGGGAGTGGTGGCCCCCTAACGCAGCGCCGGCAGCAGCGCCTGCGGATCGCCGTCGTTGGGGGCGGCGGGAATGCCGAGCAGGCGGGTCAGCAGCGGGTAGACGTCGACGTTGTCGATCGGCGCCAGGGTGACGCCCTGGCGGAACGCCGGGCCGCGGGCGACGAACACCGCGCGCATCGACGGCAGTGCCGGGTCGTAGCCGTGGGAGCCGCGCAGGCTGCGCGGCTTCTCGGCGATGCGCGCACGCGGCAGCGCATCCCAGCCCTCGTGCATCTGGCACACGATCGGCGGGATGCGCGGATTGCTGCCGTAGTGCCAGCGCGCCGGCAGTTCGCCCTTGCGCCAGCAGTCGTATTGCGGATGCGCGCCGAGCAGGCGCGCCTCGACCGCGGCCTCCTGGCCCGGGCGCGGAACGATGCCCACCGATTGCCCGTAGCTGATCACCGTGACCTGTTGCGGCGGGACCATCTCCTCGACCGCCAGCACCTGCTTGGGCGGCACCGCGGCCATGCCGTGGTCGGAGACCAGCACCAGGTTGATCCGGTCCAGTTCGCCGCGCTGCGCCAGGCCGTCGAGCAGATGTCCGATCGCCGCATCGATGCTGGTGACGGCCTGCGCGTATTCCCGCGACTCCGGGCCATGCTCGTGGCCGGCTTCGTCCACCTGTTCGAAGTACAGCGTCAGCAGCTGCGGACGCGGCGCGTTGGGATCGTCGAGCCAGCCCAGCACCTGGTCGACCCGCGCGTTCGGCGGCATGTCCGCGTCGAAGGCCTGGCGGCGGCTGGGGCGCACGCCCTGGATGGCCGCCTCGCTGCCCGGCCAGGCCCACGTCGCCGCGTGCAGGCCGGCCTTCTCGACGCCGACCCAGATCGGCTCGCCGCCCCACCAGCGGCCATCGCTGACCGCGGCGCGATCGCTGAGCTGGAACGTGCCCAGCAGCGGGTCCTGCATGCTGTTGTGGACGATGCCGTGATGGTCCGGGCGCAGCCCGGTGGCGATGGTGTAGTGGTTGGGGAAGGTCAGCGACGGATAGGAGGGCGACATCCACTGCGCGCGCACGCCGTCGTGGACCATGCGGCTCAGGTTCGGGGTGATGCCGCGATCGAGCATGTCCGCGCGCAGGCCGTCGATCGAGATCAGCAGCACCGGCGTGGGCAGCCTCGCCGGTGCGGCTGCGCTGGGTGCGGCGGCCGCGGCGGTCGCGTGCGGCGATGTGGAGGGGGCGGAGGCGCAGGCACCGAGCAGCAGGGTGGCGCAGACGAGCGTGGAGCGCAGGGCGTAGGACATCATCGCCGCATCATAAGGCGCGGACGGTGACGTGGCGAAGACAGCGCCTGCCGCGCGCGTGCATCGGTATCCGGGGCGCGCGATGCCGCAGCGCTTGCGGCGTCGCCGCCGCAGGCTGCGACGCTCAGCCGAACAGTGGGGCGATGGTGCCGGCGGCCGCGTCGCCGCCCTCGCGTCGCTCCAGCGCCAGCAGCGCGGCCTTGGTCGGCAGGCCGCCACCA
>NZ_AQOK01000596.1:0-773 GCF_000364645.1 Xanthomonas sp. SHU 308
CGCCGACCGCGCGCACCGCACGCGGCTGGCCCACATGCTGCGCCAGTTGCGCGTAGCTCCAGGTCGCGCCGAACGGGATCTCGGCCAATGCCAGCCACACCCGCTTCTGGAAGTCGGTGCCGTGCGGCGCCAGCGGCAGGTCGAAGTGCTCGCGCTCTCCAGCGAAGTAGGCCAGCAACTGCTCGCGCGCGGCGCGCACCGGAGCCGGATCGTGCACCCAGTCGGCGCGGCCGCGGGCGTCGTAGCGGTTCTCGGGGAACAGGATGTGACGCACGCCATCGCTGCCGACAGCGACGGTGAGCATGCCGATCGGGGTGTCGAAACGGTCGTAGGACAGCGGGGACGCGGTCATGCGCGGGTCTCCTCGGGAGGGTCGTTGGCCAGGTGCCACAGGTGCAGCACCGCGTAGGCGCGCCAGGGACGCCAGGCCTGCGCGCGTGCCTCGGTGGCGCGTTCGCTCAGGCGTGCGCCGTCCGCGCCGAGCATGCGCTGCAGGACCAGGTCGCCGGCGGGGAAGGCGTCGGGCTGGCCGAGCGCGCGCAGGGCGATGTACTGCGCGGTCCAGGCGCCGATGCCGGGCAAGGTGATGGCGTGGGCGACGAAGTCGTCCAGGCGCTGGCCGGCACGGAACGACAGACGGCCGTCCAGCACCGCCTGCGCCAGCGCACGGATCGTCGCCGCACGCGAGCGCGGCAGGCCGATGGCTTCCAGCGGCGCGTCGCGCAGTGCCTGCGGGGTCGGGAAGGCGCGGCCCAGCCCCGGCGGCTGGCCGG
>NZ_AQOK01000597.1:0-588 GCF_000364645.1 Xanthomonas sp. SHU 308
CGACGCCGCCGACGCCCTGCGCCAGGCCGCGCGCAACGTGGCCGCGGCGATCGCCCTGGGCCAGCGACTCGGCGGCTCCCGGGCGCAATAGCGGCGCTCGGCTTTGGCGGCGCGCTGCAGCCGCGGCGTTGGGAATCCCGTGTGGGAGGGACTTCAGTCCCCGACGCAGTGACTGGTGGTTACCGCAGGACCCCGCGAGGCCGTTCCCCCGCGCGTCGCGGCTGAAGCCGCTCCCACACGTGGGCATGTCGCCAGCGGATGCGCCACGTGCAGGCAAGCCTTGTGGGAGGGACTTCAGTCCGGACCCGATGACCGGTGGTTACCGCAGGGCCCCGCGAGGCCGTTGCCCAGCGCGTCGCGGCTGAAGCCGCTCCCACACGTGGGCATGTCGCCAGCGGATGCGCCACATGCAGGCAAGCCTTGTGGGAGGGACTTCAGTCCCGACGCGATGACTGTCGGCTGCCGCAATGCTGGCAGGGAAGCCCGTCCCCAAGCCAGGCCTGACGTTGGCGCCCGCCCGCTGCGACCAATCCCGAATCCCCAATCCCAACTCCCCAGGGGCCGCACCAAACTGGTGCGGCAGGCGCG
>NZ_AQOK01000598.1:0-1374 GCF_000364645.1 Xanthomonas sp. SHU 308
TCAGGTAAACTGAAAACGTTTACAACACGGATTCTAACGCCATGGAAACCCCAAATCTCCCGCAACGTGCGCCGCTCAGCCCGAAGTGGCAGTTCCGCTTCGACTTCTTCGACCGTTACGGCGCCCCGTCCACGCCCGAGTACAAGGCCGCGTTCAAGGCACTGCCGTTCATGGAACGGTTGAAGATCAACATGAACTTCTTCGCCCTGTTCTTCGGCTTCATCTACTTCTTCATCCTCGGCATGTGGCGCAAGGCGCTGGGGCTGATCGGCATCTGGCTGGCGCTGGCTGTGGTCGCGGCGTTCCTCCCCGAGGCGATCGGCCGCGGCCTGGGCATCGCCTACTCGCTGCTGGTCGGCATGGCCGCCAACTACGCCTACTACCTGGACCAGCGCAAGGGCAGCGTCAGCTGGAACCCGTTCGAAGGCCTGCGTTGGTGGTAAGCGTCGGGCACGGCGGCGCGCAGGTGCGACACGCCGCCGCCGCGCTCAGCGCTTGCGCTTCCAGAACTGCCAGGCCGGTGCCGGCTTCGGCGTGACCGCCGCGGCCTGCGCCGGGGCCAGCTGGCCCTGAATGCCGGTCAGCCGCGCCTGCGCATCGAATGCCAGGACGATGCGGGTGTTGCCGCGCGTCGCCACGGTCTGCGCGGCGTCGCGCTGCAGGGCATAGCCCTGATCGGCCAGGAAGCCGTCGGTCATGGCCCGGTGGTCGAGTTCGAACTGCATCGGCAATTCGCCGAGCAGGCGCAGCACGCGGGCGTCGTCGCACGGCGCGAAGACCGCGGCCGGTACGTCCTCCAGCAGGAAGAACAGCGCGCCGCCGTTGTACGGCGCGCGGTAGTAGCAGCGCCCGCGCAGGGCACCGGCGAGCAGGGCGATCTGGTGGCCGCCGTCCTCGCCCAGCGCCGAAGACGGCGCGGTCAGTTCGGCGATACCTTCGTGCTCGCCGTGCGCACGTAGCGCATTGGCATTGGCCAGCAGGGCCGGTGGCAGGTTGCTGGCGGTGTTGGCCCAGGCCCACAGCCAGCTGGCGCTGGCTTCTGCGGCGGTGCCCAGCAATTGAATCGGGAACTGCAGGTCCTCGCCGAAGTACACCCGGCCCGCGCCCAGGTCCACGCGCCAATCGCGTCCGTCCAGCACGTCCGCCAGCGCCAACTGCCGGGCGTAGGCGCTGCCGATGTGCCGTGCCAGCGCTGCCTGGAACGCCGGGCTCATCGCGGCGTCTGCGGCGCGCGCTGCAGCAGGCTGTTGCGGCGGCCGTACAGCAGGTAGGCGACCACGCCCAGCGCGTTCCACAACCCGAACCAGATCTTCGTGGTATCCGGCAGGCTCCAGAACAGGTACAGGCAGCCGCCGATCGCCAGCGGCCCGACCA
>NZ_AQOK01000599.1:0-4269 GCF_000364645.1 Xanthomonas sp. SHU 308
CGGCGTGCGGAAGGTGCGGGCGCGGCCGGGTTCGCGGCGGCGCAGGACCAGCATGCAGGCGGCCACGGCGATGAAGGCGGCCAGGGTGCCGGCATTGGCCAGCGCGGCGATCTCGTCCAGTCGCGCCACGCCGGCCAGCGCCGCCACCAGCGCCGCGGTGAACAGCGTGGTCGCCACCGGCGTGCCGGTACGCGCGTTGACCTTGGACAGCCCGCGCGGCAGCAGGCCGTCGCGCGACATCACGAAGAAGATCCGGCTCTGACCGTACAGGAACGCCAGCAGCACGGTGGGCAGCGCGATCACCGCGACCACGCCGATCGCCGCCGCTGCCTTGCCGTGGCCGAGTTCGCGCAGGATCAGCGCCAGCGGCTCGGCGCTGGCGCCGAACACGTCGTAGCGCATCGCGCCGACCGCGGCCAGCGCCACCAGGATGTAGATCAGGGTGCAGCCGATCATCGAACCGACGATGCCGATCGCCAGGTCGCGCTTGGGGTTCTTGGTTTCCTCGGCGGCGGGGGAGATCGCATCGAAGCCGTAGAAGGCGAAGAAGATGATCGCCGCCGCGGCCATCACCCCGTGCGCGACGCCGTCGGCGCCGACCGTCTTGGGGAAGCCGTAGGGCATGAACGGGTGCAGGTTGGCGCTCTGGAACGCCGGCAGCGCCACCGCCACGAAGATGCCCAGGGCGATCAGCTTCAGCACCACCAGCACCGCGTTGAGCGTGGCGCTCTCCTTGGTGCCGGCCATCAGCAGGCCGGCCACGGCGAAGGTGATCAGCACCGCCGGCAGGTTGACGATGCCGCCGGCGTGCGGGCCGGCGGTCAGCGCCGCCGGCAGGTTCAGGTCCATGCCGGTCTGCGCACTGGCCCAGTGCAGGAAGCCGACGAAGTAGCCGGACCAGCCCACCGCCACCGTGCTGACCACCAGCGAGTACTCCAGGATCAGGCTCCAGCCCACCACCCAGGCGATCGCTTCGCCCAGCGCGACGTAGCTGTAGGTGTAGGCGCTGCCAGCGGCCGGCATCATCGTCGCCATCTCCGCATAGGCCAGCGCGGCGCAGGCGCAGATCGCCCCGGCCACCGCGAACGACACCAGCACCGCCGGCCCGGCCAGCTGCGCGCCGACGCCGATCAAGGTGTAGATGCCGGTGCCGACGATCGCACCGATGCCCAGCGCCACCAGATGCGGCCAGCTCAGCGAGGGCACCAGCCGGCGGCCGGCCTCGTGGACGGTGACCAGGTCGAGCGACTTGCG
The DNA here is from genome assembly GCF_000364645.1 of Xanthomonas sp. SHU 308. Taxonomy (NCBI): domain Bacteria; kingdom Pseudomonadati; phylum Pseudomonadota; class Gammaproteobacteria; order Lysobacterales; family Lysobacteraceae; genus Xanthomonas; species Xanthomonas sp. SHU 308. The sequence goes on from NZ_AQOK01000599.1 coordinate 1,255, forward strand.
CCGGAACAGGAACGACATGCGGGCCTCGGGGTGCGGAAGTGACAAGCCCGGCAGTGTCGCCGAATGCGGTGCAGCAAAGCTACGCCTGTGGCGCGGTATGGCACGGCGCTTGTGGAGGTCGATGCGAAGCGCAAGTCAGGCCTTATCGAGCGGAGACCGCTCGCTCTCTGTCTCGTAGCAGCGGCGTCAGCCGCGACGGGCTTTCCCGATGAAGCCCGTCGCGGCAGAAGCCGCTGCTGCGGAATAACGGTGCGTTAGGACCTGTTCCGCCGCGCCCGGCAATCGTGGGTTCTCGCAACCGACCTACCGCCCCAGCCGCTCCGCCAGCCGCACCAGCTCGGCCAGCGAACCGACCTCCAGCTTGCGCATCGCATTGCCGCGGCGCACCTTCACCGTGATCTCGCTGAGCTGCAGCCGCGCCGCCACCTGCTTGTTCAACAGGCCCTGCACCACCAGCTCCACCACCTCGCGTTCGCCGGCGCTCAGCCGCGCCCAGCGCGCCTGCAGTTCCGCCTGCGCCGCATCGGCGGCGCGCCGCGCGCGGTCGCGGGCGATGCCCTGGCCGATCGCATCGAGCAGGTCCTGGTCGCGGAACGGCTTGGTCAGGAACTCGATCGCGCCGTTCTTCATCGCTTCCACGCTCATCGGGATGTCGCCGTGGCCGGTGATGAAGATGGTCGGCAGCGCCAGCCCGGCCTCGTGCATGTTGCGGTGGAAGTCCATGCCGCTCTGCCCGGGCATGCGGATGTCCAGCACCAGGCAGCTCGGCGCGTCGGCGCGCGGATGCGCCAGGAAGTCGCGGGTCGAGGCGAAGGCGTGCACCTGCAGGTCCACCGAGGCGAACAGGTCTTCCAGCGCGGCGCGGATCGAGGCGTCGTCGTCGATCAGGTACACCACCGGGCGTGCGGTCGCGTCATTCATGGCGTGGCTCCGCCGGCGCTGGGCAAGCACACGCAGAACACCGCGCCGCGCGGCCGCCCGGGTTCGGCCCAGATGCGCCCGCCGCCGGCCTCGACGATGCTGCGGCTGATGCTCAGGCCGATGCCGATGCCGCCCTGCTTGGTGGTCCAGAACGCATCGAACAGATGCGCCTGCGCCTGCGCGGACAGGCCTTCGCCGCTGTCGGCCACGCTCAGCCGCACCGAACGCGCGTCCTCGCGCTCGGTGACGATGCGCAACTCACGCTGCGCCGGCGGCGTGGCGGCCATCGCCTCGATCGCGTTGAGCAGCAGGTTGCCGATCACCTGCTGGATCTGCACCGGGTCGGCCGACACCGGCGGCAGCAGCGCCGACAGTTCGGTGTGCACGCTCACCGCGCTGCGCTCCAGTTCGCCCTGCGACAACGCCAGCACTTCGGTCACCGCGGCATTGAGGTCGAAGGCGCGCTGCTGCGGCGCCTCGCCCCGGGTCAGGCTGCGCACCCGCGCGATCACTTCGCCGGCGCGTTCGGCGTCGGCGATGATGCGCGCCAGCGCCGCGCGCGCCTTGTCCAGGTTCGGCGGCTGCTGGTCGAGCCAGCGCTGGCAGGCGTTGCCGCTGGTGACGATAGCCGCCAGCGGCTGGTTGACCTCGTGCGCGATCGAGGCGGTCAGGCTGCCCAGGCTGCGTACCCGCGCCAGCCGCAGCAACTGCGCCTGCGCCGCGTGCGCGGCGGCCTTGGCCCGCTCCATGCGCACCGCGATGGAGGCGGTGACCGCCACCACCACGATGCTGATCGCCGAGTTGATCACGCCGACGTGGTAGGCCCCGGCATGCGTGAGATGGAAGCTGAGCACGACCAGCACTACGCAGATGCCCGCCAGCACGCCCAGCCCGGCCGGGGCCAGCAAGCGCACCGCGCCGAGGATCGCCACGGTGTAGAACAGCGCCGCCGCCACCGCGTAGTCGGTGACCGTGTCGGCGACGAAGATCGCACCCAGTGCCAGGCCCAGCGCGACCAGGCCGAGCAGGCGGCGATGCGGCGGCAGCGGCTTGAACCAGGCGATCATCGGCGGCGTGGCATCGGAAGGAAGAGGTCAGACATGGCCGGGTCAGGCTTCGGCGCCGGCGTTCCAGAACGCCTGTTGTACACCGGGTTCGCCCTCCAGGCGTTGCACCACCGCATCCAGTTCCTCGGCGCGCACCGCGGTGGCGTACAGGGTGGCGGCGATCTCCACGTCCCGCTGCCCGAACGGATGCTGCTCGACCTCGCGCGCCGGATAGTGCGCCTCCTCCAGCAGTTCGATCAGCCGCTCGCGCACATCGCCGTGCACCTCGCGCGCGCAGATCGCATAGAACATGTAGGTGGCTTCCAGCGAGGACTCCTTCAGCGGATGCCGGTTGATCCGGTTCACCATCGGCCGCAGCAGGGTATTGCTGAGCAGCACGAACATGGCCGCCAGCACCGCCTCGGCGACCAGCCCGGCACCGGCGCAGGCGCCGACCGCGCCCGACCCCCACAACGTCGCCGCAGTATTGAGCCCGGTGACGTTGGCGCCTTCCTTCATGATCGCGCCGGCGCCGAGGAAGCCGATGCCCGAGACCACGTAGGCCACCACCTGCACCGCACCCTGGGTGCCGCCGTGGATCTCGAACAGGCGGTCGCCGAGCGAGACGAAGATCGCCGCGCCGACCGCGACCAGGGTGTTGGTGCGCAGCCCGGCGGTGCGCTGGCGCACCTGGCGCTCGAAGCCGATGATCGCGCCGAGCACGAAGGCGGCGGTGAGGCTCACCAGGGTGTCGAGCAGCGAGCCGAGATTGAACAGACGCAGTGCTTCCATCAGGGCGCGTTCCGGTAGGTGGGGGGAGCGAGCATGGCGGCTCCGGGGAAGGGAGTGGGCGGGGACGGGGGCCGATGATGCCGCGGCGAGATGGCAGCGCGCATCGTGGCGACGGACAGATGCGGCTCAGCGCACCCCGGGCCACCACGCCAGCGCGGCATGCAGCCAGTGCGCGGCCGGGGCGTTCGCCCCGGCGTCGTGCAGGCGCCGCTGCGCCGCATGCGGCAAGCGCGCGCGGACCCGGATGCGGTCGGCG
>NZ_AQOK01000600.1:0-785 GCF_000364645.1 Xanthomonas sp. SHU 308
AGGCGCGGGTCGGCGCCGGCGGGTCGAGCAGGCCGAACGCCAGCATCCAGCCCAGCGCGCTGCCCCACAGCACGTCGGCGGCGCTGCAACGCGCGCCGAGCAGGTAGTCGCCGCGCGCCAGTTGCGCGTCCACCACCGCCAGCACGGTGTCGCAATCGGCATACGGCGACATCGCCCGCGGTGGCGGCTCGCGCTTGAGCGCGCGGTCGACCAGCGCCGGTTCGAAGCAGGCGCCGTAGAACGCCAGCCAGCGCAGGTAGGGGCCGCGTAGCGGGTCGCCGATCGGCGGTGCCAGCCCGGCTTCTGGGTACAGGTCGGCCAGGTAGGGGTAGATCGCACCCTGCTCGGTCACCACCGCGCCGGCGTGCACGATCGCCGGCACCTTGCCCATCGGGTTGATCGCCAGGTAGTCCGGCGCCAGTTGCGCCTGCCGATCGAAGTCGATGCGCTCGATGGCGTAGTCGGCGCCCAGTTCCTCGAGCAGGATCAGCACGCCGCGCGATCGCGAATGCGGGTTGTGGAACAGGGTGATGTGGCGGTCGCTGGTCATGGGCGGCTCCTGGCTGGTCGGTGCGAACACCCTAGACCCCATTGCGGACAGATCCTGTCCGCAATAGCGTGCGCCGATGTCATCGCCCGCCGCCCGCCTGTTGCGCCTGATCGCCCTGCTGCAGACCCGCCGGCTGTGGTCCGGTGCCGAGCTGGCCGCGCGGCTCGGCGTGGACCGGCGCAGCCTGCGCCGCGACGTGGAGCGGCTGCGCGCGCTGGGCTACGCCGTGGAGGCA
>NZ_AQOK01000601.1:0-1312 GCF_000364645.1 Xanthomonas sp. SHU 308
GGCCGCCGATGCCCTGCCGGCGACGCCGGACGCCTCGGCGCACAACGCCGCGCGCAGCGCCGCACCGCCGCCGGCCACGCAGAACCTGCTGTGGATCCTGCTGCTGGCGCTCGGCGGCGGCCTGCTGCTGAACCTGCTGCCGTGCGTGCTGCCGATCCTGTCGCTGAAGGTGCTGGGCCTGGCGCAGAGCGGCGAGAGCCGCGGCCGCGCCCGCAGCCATGCGCTGTGGTACACGCTGGGCGTGCTCGCCTCCTTCGCCGTGGTCGGCGGCATCGCCGTGGCCGCGCGGCTGCTGTGGGGCTTCCAGCTGCAGCGCCCGGGCTTCGTCGCGGTGCTGGTGTACCTGATGTTCGTGGTCGGGCTGAGCCTGTCGGGGGTGTTCACCCTCAGCGCCAACCTCGGCGGCGTCGGCCAGTCGCTGTCCACGCGCAGCGGTCCGGTCGGCGACTTCTTCACCGGCGTGCTGGCCTGCGTGGTGTCCAGCGCCTGCATCGGCCCGTTCATGGGCCCGGCGCTGGGCTATGCGCTGACCGCGCCGCCGGCGATGGCGATGCTGGTGTTCCTGACCCTTGGCCTGGGCCTGGCGCTGCCGTTCCTGCTGATCGGCTTCGTGCCCTCGCTGGCCAGGCGCCTGCCCAAGCCCGGCGCCTGGATGGAAACGCTCAAGCAGGTGCTGGCGTTCCCGATGTACCTGAGCGCGATCTGGCTGCTGTGGGTGCTGGGCAAGCAGCGCGGCGTGGACGCGGTGGCGCTGCTGCTGATCGGCGCCACCCTGCTGGCGCTGGGCCTGTGGTGGTTCGAGCGCGCGCGCTGGCGCGACCACAAGACCGGCATGCGCCTGGCCGCCGTGCTGCTGCTGGCCGCGCTGGTGCCGGCCTGGGGCGTGACCCGGCTGCCGCCGCCCAGCGCCAGCGTCGAGCGCAACACCGTGGCCTATTCGCCGCAGATGCTCGACCGCCTGCGCACCGACAACCGCGTGGTGTTCGTCAACATGACCGCCGACTGGTGCGTCACCTGCAAGGCCAACGAACGCAACGTGTTCGACAGCGACGCGTTCCGCGACACCATCAAGCGGGTGGACGCGGTGTACATGAAGGGCGACTGGACCAACGAGGATCCGCGCATCAGCGCCTTCCTCGCCGAGCACAAGGCAGTGGGCGTGCCGCTGTACGTGGTCTATGGCCCCGGCGCGCCGCCGACGGTACTGCCGCCGGTGCTGAGCCAGGCGGTGGTCGAGGACGCCCTGCTGCGCGCGGCGCGATGACCCCCGCCAGCGCGCGCCTGCTGGCGGTCGCCGCGGTGGCGGCGGTGC
>NZ_AQOK01000602.1:0-1646 GCF_000364645.1 Xanthomonas sp. SHU 308
TGTTCAAGATCGACCAGCAGGCGCCGACGGCACCGCGCCGCGCCGCGCCGCCGGCCGCGCTCGCCAGCGTCGGCGCCAAGCGACCGGCCAAGATGCCTGCACCGCCAGCGGCCGCACGCCGGCCGGTGGCCGTTGCTGCAGCCAAGACCACAGACGTGGTTGCAGGCGGCAACGACTGGCAGGAGTTCTGATCGCGCTTCACCGCGCATCCCACTGACACGGGTAACGAAGCCCGGGAGCGCCAACTCCCGGGCTCTTTTTTTGAGTCATTCCACACGGCTGGAGGCGAATCGACGGGCGTGGCGCCCGGAAAAAGCGCGACGCCTATCCCTGTCGGAGTGAAGTCAACGTGAAGCGCATCTAAATCCGCACCATCCCGCCTTAAAGAACAGAGCGCACACGCCGATACGGCGTGAGCACACACAAATTGTCTACAAATTTGAACAAGAGTTGTCACAAGGCGACTGGAGCAAAGAAAGGCCAAATCGACGTATAAGTTTCAATCGCAAGCATCTATTAAATCTACAAAAACTATCAATTGCATGTTTTCGATGTGCAGACGAAATAGATAGGCACCACCCAGCGCCTCCGCGGACATCGACTCAGGCAAGGGGTACGCCATCCCCAACGCTTCACCTTTCCACCAGGACCACGACGATGACGCTCAAGAATCTCAGTCTTTCCGCCAGGCTCGCGCTCAGTTTCGCGATCATCGTGCTGATCACGGTGATCATCGGCTCGATCAGCCTGAGCAGCCTCTCTTCGCTCAACAACGCCGCCGACATGAACGACCACACCTACAAGGTGATGGGCACCGGCGACATGATGGAAATCGATGCCCTCAACGTCGAGACCGGTGCGCGTGGCTATCTGCTGTCGGGTAACAAGGACCACCTGCAGCCGTTCACCAACGGCCTGGCCGCGTTCGACAAGAACTATGCCGAAGCCAAGCGCCTGACGGCGGACAATCCGCGCCAGCAGGCGCGGCTGGAAAAGCTGCATGCTGCGTTCGACAACCTCGCCGGCGTGGAGAAGCAGATCACCGCATTGCGCGCGCAGTCCAACGATCCCGCGCAGATCGCCGCCGAGTTCAGCCAGGCCCGCGATCGCAAGGCGATGCAGGAGATCCGCGGCCTGCTGGGCGACTTCAGCAACGAGGAGCGCGGCCTGCTGGCCAAGCGCACCGAGACCCTGACCGCCGTGCGCGCGCAGAACAAGTGGGCGGTGCTGCTGGGCAACCTGCTGGTGATCGTGGCCGCGGTCGGCATGGCGATCGTGATCCGCCGCCAGTTGCTCAAGCGCCTGGGCACCGCGATCGGCGTGGCCGACGCCATCGCCCGCGGCAAGCTCGACAATGCGATCGACCTGCGCAGCAAGGACGAGGCCGGCGTGCTGCTGCTGAGCATGGACAAGATGCAGAGCCAGTTGCAGGCGGTGCTCGCCGCGCAGGCGGAGATGGCCCAGCGCCACGACGCCGGCCAGATCAGCTACCGCATGGACGAAACCGTGTTCCCGGGCGACTACGGGCGCATGGTCCGCGACAGCAACGCGCTGGCCGCCTCGCATATCGCGGTCAAGATGCGCCTGGCGCAGATCATGGGCCGTTACGCGATCGGCGACCTGTCCGAGGACATGGACCGCCTGCC
>NZ_AQOK01000603.1:0-1164 GCF_000364645.1 Xanthomonas sp. SHU 308
AAAGGCCGTGCTCACCGAAACCATGGACACGGTCAAGCACAACCTGACCGCGATGAACAGCGAGATCAAGCACCTGGCCGGCGCGGCGGCCGCAGGCGACTTCAGCGTGCGTGGCGATACCGAGCGCTTCCAGTACGACTTCCGCCTGATGGTCGAGAGCCTCAACCAGTTGATGGCCACCGCCGACGGCAACCTGCAGGCGTTGTCGGCACTGCTGCAGTCCATCGCCGCCGGCGACCTGACCGCGCGCATGCACGGCCAGTTCCAGGGCGTGTTCGCCACCATGCGCGACGATGCCAACGCCACCGCCGAACAGCTCGCGGCGATCGTCGCGCGGATCCAGACCGCGGCAGTCAGCATCAACGGCGCCGCCAGCGAGATCGCCGCCGGCAACGACGATCTGTCGCGCCGGACCGAACAACAGGCCGCCAGCCTCGAAGAAACCGCCGCGTCGATGGAGGAACTGACCTCCACCGTCAAGCAGAACGCCGAGCACGCCCGCCAGGCCAACCAGCTCGCCACCGGTGCAGCCACGGTTGCCTCGCAGGGCGGCGCGGTGGTCGGCCAGGTGGTCGAGACCATGAGCGGGATCGAGGCGTCCTCGAAGAAGATCGCCGACATCATCAGCGTCATCGACGGCATCGCCTTCCAGACCAACATTCTTGCCTTGAATGCGGCGGTGGAAGCGGCGCGTGCCGGCGAACAGGGCCGTGGCTTCGCCGTGGTCGCCAGCGAAGTGCGCACCCTCGCCCAGCGCTCGGCCAACGCCGCCAAGGAGATCAAGGGTCTGATCGACGACTCCGTCGGCCGTGTCGCCCAGGGCTCGGCGCTGGTCGACCAGGCGGGCAAGACCATGCAGGAGATCGTGACCTCGGTGCAGCGCGTGACCGACATCATGGGCGAGATCGCCGCCGCTTCGCAGGAACAGTCCGCCGGCATCGAGCAGGTCAACCAGACCGTCACCCAGATGGACGAGACCACCCAGCAGAACGCCGCGCTGGTCGAAGAAGCCACCGCCGCCGCACGTTCGATGGAAGAACAGGCCGGCCAGCTGAGCCAGGCCGTGGCGGTGTTCAAGATCGAGGCGAGCAGCGCCCCGCTCGGCCATCCGGCTGTCCCCAGCGCACCGAGCCGCCCGGCCGCCCGGTCGGCGGCCAAGCCCGC
>NZ_AQOK01000604.1:0-708 GCF_000364645.1 Xanthomonas sp. SHU 308
TGCGGCGTGCCGCGCAGCGGCTGCACCGGCAGCGCCAGCCGCTCCGGTTCCGGCACGCACCGCCACAGCGCCACCGTGCCGGGCACCTGCAGCTCGGCCTGGCCGATACCGATCGAGTACACGCCGGTGCGCACGATCGGCACGACGCACTCGGCGTGCGCCGCCACATCCAGCCACTGCGCCTGGGTCGCGCCCGGCGCCAGCAGGTCGCAGCGCCACTGCGCGGGGCCGTCGGCGGCGGGATGGAAGGCGAGCACCAGCGCATCGCCGGCGGACAGCACCAGCTCGGAGGCGGTGCAGATGCCCTGGCGCGGGAAGCGCTCCTCCGGGAACGGGACGATGTCCTCGAGATGGCGGCGCCATTGGCGCGGACCGGACGGCCGCGCACGCATCGCCGAAGGTGGGATGACGGGCTGCGCTGGCGGCGGCAACCGCGCCGGCGCAGGCGTGACGCCGGCCTCGCCAATGGCGGGGCCCAGGGAAGCCGCCGCGGTACTGCCGGCCGTGCGTCGCGCCATCGCGCGATCGATCGCTGCGGCGACCAGCACCACCAGCACCCAGTACACCAGCGTCGCCGGCAGCACCGCCCAGCCGGAGGCCGAGTGCAGCGCCAGGGCCAGCGCCAGGGCCAGGCGCAGCACGCGCGTGCCGACGGACACGCTCACCGCACGCGCCGTGGCCGCGGGCTCAGCGGAACGGCAGGCCGCC
>NZ_AQOK01000605.1:0-15653 GCF_000364645.1 Xanthomonas sp. SHU 308
CGGCCGCCCATGCCGCCGAGCATGCCCTTCATGCCGCGCATCAGGCCCTTCATGCCGCCGCCGGCCATCTTGCTCATCATCTTTTCCATCTGCTGATACTGCTTCATCAGCTTGTTGACGTCGGCCGGCTGGGTACCGGAACCGCGGGCGATGCGCGCGCGGCGCGAGCCGTTGAGCAGGCCCGGGTTGCGCCGCTCCTTCTTGGTCATCGAGCCGATGATGGCGATCATCCGCGGCACGTCCTTGTTGCCGGCGACCTGCTGCTTGAGGTGCTCGGGGATCTGGCCCATGCCCGGCAGCTTGTCCATCAGCCCGGACAGGCCGCCCATGTTCTGCATCTGCTCGAGCTGGTCGCGCATGTCGTTGAGGTCGAACTTCTTGCCCTTGGCGACCTTCTCGGCCAGCTTCTGCGCCTTGTCCTTGTCGACCTGGTGCTCGACCTGCTCGACCAGCGACAGCACGTCGCCCATGTCGAGGATGCGGCTAGCCAGGCGGTCGGGGTGGAACACGTCCAGGCCGTCCGGCTTCTCGCCGACGCCGATGAACTTGATCGGCTTGCCGGTGATGTAGCGCACGCTCAGCGCGGCACCGCCGCGGGCGTCGCCGTCGGTCTTGGTCAGCACCACGCCGGTCAGCGGCAGCGCCTCGCTGAACGCCTTGGCGGTGTTGGCCGCGTCCTGGCCGGTCATCGCGTCGACCACGAACAGGGTCTCGACCGGGGTGATCGCCGCGTGCAGCGCCTTGATCTCCTCCATCATCGCCGCGTCGATGGCCAGGCGGCCGGCGGTATCCACCAGCAGCACGTCGACGAAGGACTTGCGCGCGTCGGCGATGGCGGCACGAACGATGTCCACCGGCTTCTGCGAGGCCTCGGACGGGAAGAACAGCACCCCGACCTGCTCGGCCAGGGTCTTGAGCTGCTCGATCGCGGCCGGGCGGTACACGTCGGCCGACACCACCATGACCTTCTTCTTGCGCTTTTCCTTCAGGTGCTTGGCCAGCTTGCCGACCGTGGTGGTCTTGCCCGCGCCCTGCAGGCCGGCCATCAGCACGATCGCCGGCGCCGGCACGTTGAGGTTGAGGTCGCTGGCGGCCGAGCCCATCACCGCGGTCAGCTCGTCGCGCACGACCTTGATCAGCGCCTGGCCCGGGGTCAGGCTCTTGAGCACTTCCTGGCCGACCGCGCGCACCTTGATTCGCTCGATCAGCGCCTGCACCACCGGCAGGGCGACGTCGGCCTCGAGCAGCGCGATGCGCACTTCGCGGGTGGCTTCGCGGATGTTCTCCTCGGTCAGGCGACCGCGGCCGCGCAGGCGCTGCATGGTGCCGGAGAGGCGTTGGGTGAGGGATTCGAACATGCGGGCGGGTCGCGGACGGGAAACGGCCGTCGATTATAGCCGGGCGCGCCGGCGATCCCCGGCGGCGCCGTCACGGCGGCGGGCCCGATATGCGAAACTGGCGCGATGCTCATCACCGTCCTCGCCACCCTGCTGTACCTGGCCGCCACCGGCCTGCTGATCGCCGCGGTGGTGCGCGACCGGGTGGACCGCAGCCGCGCCTGGCTGTGGCCGGCGCTGCCGGCGGTGGCGCTGCACGCGGGCTATCACGTGCAGGTGGCCCTGCACACCGCCGGCGGCCCGGACATGCATTTCTTCGCCGCGCTGTCGCTGGTCAGCCTGGGCATGGCGCTGATGACCGCCCTGGTCGGCGCCAGCGGGCGCATGGCCGCGCTGGGCGTGGTGGTGTTCCCGCTGTCGGCGGCGCTGCTGCTGGCCTACCACGGCTACGGCCACGAGCCGGCGCCGGTGCTGGACTGGCGGCTGCAGTTGCACGCCTGGCTGGCGCTGCTGGCCTACGCCACGCTGGGCATCGCCGCCCTGCTGGCGGTGATGCTGTGGCTGCAGGAACGCGCGCTGCGACGCCGCGACTTCCATCCCTGGCTGCGCGCGTTGCCGCCGCTGACCGCGCTGGAAACGCTACTGTTCCGCACCATCGTGGTCGGCTTCATCCTGCTGACCCTGACCCTGCTGACCGGGGTGCTGTTCGTGCAGGATTTCCTGGCGCAGCGGCTGGTGCACAAGACCGTGCTGAGCGTGCTGTCGTGGATCGTGTTCGGCGCGCTGCTGTTCGGCCGCTGGCGCTACGGCTGGCGCGGGGTCAAGGCGGTGCACTGGACCCTGGCGGCAATGGTGCTCCTGCTGCTGTCGTTCTTCGGCAGCAAGTTCGTGATCGAACTGGTGCTGGGGCACGCGCAGTAGCGGCCCCGTCTTCCCGTAGAAGCGGCTTCAGCCGCGATGGGTGACACCGGGAAAGGCCCGGTCGCGGCTTCAGACACGCCTGCGACGTCCCACGCCTCAACCGCCGCCCTGCTCCGCCAGCGCCGCCTCCACCGCCGCCCAGTCGGCGCCGCGGCCGACCTCGGCGAAGCGGTAGTCGATGCGGTGCCGATAGACCTGACCGGGACGCAGGATGCAATCGGGAAAGCCCGGCTGGTTCGGCGCGTCCGGATAGCCCTGCGGCTCCAGGCAGATACCGCGGCCCAGTGCCGGATGCTGCCGGTCCAGGCCCTGGCCCTCATAGAGTTGCACCGCCGGCATCGGACTGACGATGCGCATGGCCACGCCGCTGTGCGGCGAATACAGCAGCGCGGTGCAGTCGTGGCCTTCGGCCAGCACCAGGCAGTGGTCGTAGCCGGCGCTGAGCGACAGCTGCGGATCGGCGGCGATGTCCTTGTCGGCAATGGCGCGCGCCTGGCGGAAATCGAACGGCGTAGCGGCCACGGTGGCGATCTCGCCGCGCGGCAGCAGCGCCGCGTCGCGCACCGGCAGGTAACGGTCGGCCGGCACCCGCAGCCACTGCGCCGCGGCCGGCACCGCGGCATCGCCGGCCAGGTTGAAATAGGGATGATGGGTGAGATTGAGCGGGGTCGGCGCGTCGGTCTGCGCGACGAACTCGACGCTCAGGCAGCGGTCTTCGACGCGGTAGGTCGCCTCCACCGACAGGTTGCCCGGGTAGCCCTCCTCGCCGGCCGGCGAGTCGTAGCGCAACTGCAGCATGCGCTCGGTCTGCGCCGACACCGTCCACACCCGGCGGCCGAAGCCCAGCGCGCCGCCGTGCAGATGGTTGGCGCCCTCGTTGGCGGTGACCGCGTAGTGCCGGCCATCGACGGTGAAGGCCGACCCGGCGATGCGGTTACCGAAGCGGCCCACCAGCACGCCCAGGTAGGCCGGGTCCTGCAGGTAGTCCTGCAGCGTCGGCAGCCCCAGCACCAGCTCGGTCTCGCCGTGCGTGCCCTGCAGGCGCAGGCTGCGCAGCAGGCCGCCGTAGGTCAGCAACTCGGCGCGCAGGCCGTCGCCGCTGTCCAGGACCATGCGCTGGATGGCGGTACCGTCGGGAAGATGACCGAAAAGCGAGGACATGCAGGAGCCTTGGAAGTCGGTGCGCATGCGCGGGGTCCGCAGCATAACCAGCGAGGGCGCGACACGGCCATCGCCGCGCGAGCGCCGACAGCGCGCTGTGCGATACCGCGCACGTTCTGGGAACACACCGCATGCGGCGCAGTGCCGCGCATTGCAATTCCGATATGGCGGCGTCGCATTTGGGCATTGGTTCGCCCTCCACGTGTCTTCTATGCTCGGGAGCGGGGCACACCGGGGACAGGCGCGGAAGCGATCGTGCCGGGGGGTGCGCGCCCCGAATGCGGCAGCGCCTGGGCTTCATGGCCAAGGCCGCGCGCCGGCCGTCACTCCCACGCGACGCTGGCGACGGCGCCGCCCTACCCGACAAGGAGCTCCCGATGCGTTCGCCCCGTTTCCTGCAGCAGCGTGCGGCACACTGGCGACGGTTGCCGCTGATCGCCGCGACGCTCGGCCTGGCACTGGCCGCCACACTGGCGCAGGCCGCCGACGTCGAGGTGCGCGGCACGCTGCGTGCCGACCGCCCTGGCACCGCGGTGTCGCGCCACCTGTTCGGACAGTTCGCCGAGCATCTGGGCAACGGCATCTACGGCGGCGTCTGGGTCGGCCCGGACTCGAAGATCCCCAACACCCGCGGCTACCGCAACGACGTGGTCGCCGCGCTGAAGGCGCTGGACGTGCCGGACATCCGCTGGCCCGGCGGCTGCTTCGCCGACGAATACCACTGGCGCGACGGCATCGGTCCGCGCAACCAGCGCCCGACCAGCGTCAACACCCACTGGGGCGGCGTGGAGGAACCCAACAGCTTCGGCACCCACGAGTTCATGGATTTCACCGAACTGCTCGGCACGCAGGCCTACGTGGCCGGCAACGTCGGCGACGCGGCGCCGGACGAGATGGCGCAGTGGGTGGAGTACATGACCGCGCCCACGCGCTCGACCCTGGCCGAACAGCGCCGCCGCAACGGCCGCCAGGCGCCGTGGAAGGTGCCGTTCTTCGGCGTCGGTAACGAACTGTGGGGCTGCGGCGGCAACATGCGCGCCGAGTACGCCGCCGACGTGTTCCGCCGCTACCAGACCTTCGTCAAGGCGCCGGCCGACCAGAAGATCCTCAAGATCGCGCCCGGCCCGAACGAAGACGACTACCACTGGACCGAGGTGATGATGCGCGAGGCCAGCAAGTTCATGGACGGCCTGAGCCTGCACTACTACACCGTGCCCGGCGGCTGGCCGCCGCGCGCCTCCTCCACCAGCTTCGACGAGGCGGCGTGGATCGAAACGCTGTCGCGCACGCTGCGGATGGACGAGTTGATCAGCAAGCACAGCGCGATCATGGACAAGTACGACCCGGACAGGAAGGTCGCGCTGGTGGTCGACGAATGGGGCACCTGGTACAAGGGCCTGCCCGACGTGAACCCGGGTTTCCTGCACCAGCAGAACACCTTGCGCGATGCGCTGGTGGCGTCGCTTAACCTGGACATCTTCGTCCAGCATGCCGACCGCGTGCGCATGGCCAACATCGCGCAGATGGTCAACGTGCTGCAGGCGATGATCCTCACCGACGGCGACAGGATGCTGCTGACGCCGACCTACCACGTGTTCATGCTGTACAAGCCCTACCAGGACGCGACCGCGCTGCCGCTGCAGATCAGCACGCCCGACTACCGGCATGCCGGCTATACGGTGCCGGCGGTGCACGGCTCGGCGGTGCGGGCCAAGGACGGGCACGTGTACGTGGCGCTGACCAATCTGGACCCGAACCGCAGCGCCGACGTTACGGTGCAGGTCGACGGCGTGCAGACGCGCGGCGTCGACGGTCAGATCCTGACCGCGCCGACCATCGACGCGCTCAACACCTTCGCCCAGCCGCAGGCGGTGCGCCCGGCCGCCTTCGCCGGCGCGCGCGTGCAGGGCGACACGCTGCAGGTGGCGCTGCCGGCCAAGGCGATCGTGATGCTGAAGCTGCAGTAGCCCCAGGCTGCTGTCGCGCTCCTAGTCCCTCTCCCCCCGGGAGAGGGGTTGGGGTGAGGGTAGGTGCGCGCGGGACAGACCCACCTGCCAGCGCATCCATCACCTCCGCACTTTGAGGGCGGCATGCAGCCATCCGCACGGCGCACCAGCCCCTCTCCCAGTAGCAGGACTTGGATTACCGGGCGGCGTAACGCTCCGCGCGCCTAGTCCTCCGGATCGGTCAGCAGCGCGAACAGCGATTGTCCATCCGGCGCGATCAGGTCGCTGACCGCCCAGCAGCCGTTGCCGCGGCGCTGCAGTTCGATCTTGACCGACTGCGCCCGCGCGGCACGACCGCCGAGCGCCAAGCGGTAGTCCATGCGCACCTCCACCACGGTGGCCTGCGAACCGCCCGAGACCAGGGTGAAGGTCGGCGCGCCCTGAATGTCGCCGTCCTGCGCGCTGGTCCACGGGTCGAAGTCCAGCCGGCACACGCCCTCGCGCGCCGCGCAGCGCTGGTCGGCCTGCAGCGCGTGCGCAAAGGATGGGGTCAGCAAGCCGTCCAGGTTTTGCGGCTGCCAGTAGAAATCGCGAGCCTTGTACAGGCGCTCGGCCATCTGCAGCGGCGTCGCGCATGCCGGCGGCTGCGCGGCGGCGAGCGTCGGCGACAGAGCAAGCAGGATCAGGAGGACAAGACGGCGATGCATGGGCGGCTCCGGCGATCGGGGCCGGCTATGAAGCCTGGATCGCGGCGTCGACGCAAGCACGGACAAAAAAAGAGGAGCCGGCGAACCGGCTCCTCGTTCTCCTGCCGCATTGCCAGATGGCAATGCGGCTCACGCGGCCTTGACCGGCGCATAGCCATCGAAGGTCATGCTCGCCGATGCGCGTCCCTGGGTCAGCGAACGCAACGCGGTGGTATAGGCCTGCAGTTGCGCCAATGGCGCCTGCGCGACCACCTCGGCACGGGAGCCGCGCTCTTCGATCGCCACGACGCGTCCCTCGCGCCGCTGCAGATCGCCGAGCACGTCGCCGACGCTGTGCGCAGGCGCATCGATCGCCACCGCCATCACCGGCTCCAGCAGCAGCGTGCCGGCCTGCGCCAGCGCCACCTTCACCGCGTCCGAAGCCGCGCGCTGGAACGCCAGGTCCGACGAATCCACCGCATGCGCCTGGCCATCGACCAGCACCACCTCCACGCCGACCACCGGATGGCCGAGCGGACCTTGCGCCAGCGCCGCACGCGCACCCTTCTCGGTGGCGGCGACGAAGGCTTTCGGCACCACCCCGCCACGGCTGCGGTCGACGAAGGTCACTGCGCCGTCCGCACGTGGCAGCACATCCAGCACCACCTGCGCGAACTGGCCCTGGCCGCCGTTCTGCTTGGACAGCCGCGCCGCCACGCCCAGCGCGGCCGCACGCGGCGTTTCCTGGTAGGCCACGCGCGGCGCGCCGGTGCGCACGTCCACGTGCCACTCGCTGCGCAAGCGCTCGACCATCACCTCCAGATGCAGCTCGCCCATGCCCCAGATCACCGCTTCACCGGTCTCCGGATCGCTGTCGACGCGGAAGGACGGATCCTCCTGCGCCAACCGCGCCAGGCCCTGGCCCAGCCGCACCAGGTCGGCCGCATTGGCCGCGCCGAGCCGCCACGCGAGCACCGGCGGTTGCGTGCGGATGCGTTCCAGCACCCACCGCGCCTGCACGCCGCTGAGCGTCTCGCCGCTGACCGCGTCCTTCCAGCCGAGCACGGCGACGATCTCGCCGGCCTGCGCCTGCGCCACGTCGTGGGTGCGCTGCGCCTGCACCACCGCCAGCCGCCCGACCCGGCGCGGACGCCGCGCATGCGACGTCCACACCGTGTCGCCGACGCGCAAGGTGCCCGAATACACGCGCACGAAGGCCAGCGGCCCCTGCGCGGTATGCGCGAACTTGAACACCAGCGCCGCCAGCGGACCGGACGGATCCGGCGCCAGCAAGGTCGCGTGCCCGTCTTCGGCACCGGCATCGGTGTCCACATCGGCGCGGGCGACGACCGGCGGGCGGTCCAGCGGCGACGGCAGCCAGTCGACGATCGCGTCCAGCAACGGCTCGATGCCCTTGCGCTTGAACGCCGAGCCGGCCAGCACCGGCACGCCGGCGCCGGCCAGGGTGGCCCGGCGCAAGGCAGCGCGCAGCAGCTCGGCGTCGATCGCGCGTTCCTCGAGATAGGCCTGCGCCAGCGCCTCGTCGTGCTCGGCCACCGCGGCGATCAACTGCTCGCGCGCGTCCGCGAACGCGGCCGCCTCCTCGGCCTGCCAGGCGCGAGCGTGCAAGTGCCCCGCGTCGTCCCAGCTCAGCAGGCGGCCGCCGACCAGGTCGCTCCAGCCATCGAAGCCGGAGTCGCCCGGCACCGGTACGCCGACCGCCCACACCGTCGCGTCGAGCTTGCTGCGCAACTGCGCCAGCACGCCGTCGAACGAGGCACCGGCACGGTCCATCTTGTTGACGAACGCAAGCATCGGCACGCCGTGGCGGCGTGCTTGCCGCCACACGGTCTCCGACTGCGGCTGCACGCCGTCGACCGCGGAAAACACCGCGACCGCGCCGTCGAGCACGCGCAGCGAGCGTTCCACCTCGATCGCGAAATCGATGTGTCCGGGAGTATCGATCAAGGTCAGGCGATGCGCCGGCTGCCCGGCCGGCGCCCATTGCACCTGCACCGCGGCCGCACCGATGCTGATGCCGCGCGCACGTTCGATGTCCGAGAAATCGGTGGTGGCGGCACCGTCGTGGACTTCGCCTAGACGATGGATCGCACCGGCGGCCCACAACAGGCGTTCGGTGAGGGTGGTCTTGCCGGCGTCGATGTGGGCGATGATGCCGAGATTGCGCCAGCGGGAAAGGGTGTTCGTGTTCATGAGAAAGACTCCGCATTGCCAACACGGGGGACGCCGCATGCCCCGGTTGGCGAGGCGGGCATGCGGCTAGGTTTCGGGTTCGGCGGCGTAGTGCATGGCACGTTCTCCTTGGCGTGTCGGAACGGTAGAACAGCGAAAAACAGGCAATAAAAAAGCACCCATCGGGTGCTTGTCTGCGGCGGACCGGCGATGGCCGGCGTTAGCGCACGGCGTCGACCACTCCTTCAGGCAGGCGCACCCGGCCTGCGCTGACGCGCAGGGCGTTGGGCAATATCAGCAGCGGTGCGTGGGCCATGGCGGCGTGGACGTTCGGGTGGAAATGTGGCCGCAAGTCTGAATCTGTGCGAGGGCCCGGTCAATGCGGGCGGCGCAGTGCTGTTGGAACGGTGAAAGACGCTGCGTGCAACGCACCACCTACCGGGGCGTCACGCAGGTTCTTTGCGCACTGCACAGCGTCACACACTCCAGATCTCGCCGAACACCCGTTCGAAATTCGCTCCCAGCACCTTTTCGGCGACCCGGGCACTGTAGCCCTGGCGCAGCAGCGCGTCGGCGACGCGTTCGAGCTTGCGCGGGGTGTTGGCGTCGGGCAGATAGGGCATACGGTTCTCGCCCGGGGCGCCGATGCCGTCGCGACGGCGCTGCACCAGGTCTTCCTCGAAGGCGCGCCGGTCCTGCTCGGTGATCGGGAAGAACAGCGAGTCGGTGCCGATGCCGACATGGTCCTCGCCACACACGTCCAGGGCGTGCTGCAGATGACGCATGTAGTCGGCCAGCTGCGGCTGGCGGCTGTCCTCGGTCAGGAACGGCAGCATGTACACGCCCATCACTCCGCCCTTGTCGGCCAGCGCGCGCAGTTCGGCGTCCGGCTTGTTGCGCGGATGCGCGAACACCGCGGCGCAGCCGGCATGGGTGATGACCGGCGGGCGCTGCGACAGGGCGATGCCGTCGCGGGTGGTCTGCAGGTTGCAATGGCTGAGATCCAGCGCCACGCCGAGCCGGTTCATGCGCGCGATGGCGTCGCGGCCGAGCGCGGTGACACCGCCCGTGTCGCCGTCCAGGCAGCCCACGCCGAACGGCGTGGTGCGGTTGTAGGTCAGTTGCATGACCCGCACCCCGAGCTGGCGGAACAGGTCGATGCGCGCGGGCTTGTCCTCCAGCATCGCTGCCGATTCGAAGGAGAAGATCAGCGCGACGCGCCCCTCGCGCTTGGCGCGGCGCAGGTCGGCCGGCTGCAGCACCTTGAGGAAATGCTCGGGATAGCGCTCGACCAGCGCCTGCGCGGCGGCGATGTCCTGCACGGCGGTCTCGAAGTCGCCGGCCGCACCGCCCAGCGTGGTCTTCAGCGCCGACACGCCGGAGTCGCGCAATTGCTGCAACAGCTGCGGTGCATCCGGGCCATCGAATACCTGCCCGATCGAGGCCAGGGCGTTGGCGTCGAGCACCAACGCACGCCGGTAAAGCGCGTCGGCATCGTCCGCACCGGCAGCGGCGGCGCCCGCGATGGCGGCCCCGGGCAGCACGCCGGCCACTGCGCCCGCGGCAGCGGCGCCCAGGCATTGCCGCCGCGTCCATCCCTTGCTCATCGCTTCGCTCCCCGGTGCGTCCTGCGGTGTCGACCCGCATGCGTGTACGGTCTGCGCCATGCGCGCGCCAGGCACCATACCGCAAACGCGCCCCGCCCCACCATGTGCGGCGCGGCCGCGTGGATTTCATCGCCACGGCCTCCTATCATCCGCCGACACTTCCAGGACGGCCGCCCATGACCACCCCGCAGATGTCGGTGTATTTCTTCCTGCAGGCGGCGGTGATCCTGCTGGTGTGCCGGCTGGTCGGCCTGCTGGCCAGGCGCCTGGGCCAGCCGCAGGTGGTCGGCGAGATGATCGCCGGCGTGGCGCTGGGGCCGTCGCTGTTCGGCGCGCTGTTGCCGGACCTGCAGCAGGCGCTTTTCCCCAAGCCGACCCTGGACATGCTGTACGTGGCCGCGCAGTTCGGCGTGGGCCTGTACATGTTCCTGGTCGGCACCGATTTCCGTGGCGAGCACTTCCGCACGCGCTACCGCAGCGCGATGGGCGTGTCGCTGGCCGGCATCGCCGTGCCGTTCGTGCTCGCCTTCGTGCTGGCGCCGTGGCTGCTGCACGTGCCCGGGCTGTTCTCGGCCAAGGCCAAGCTGCTGGAGGCCTCGCTGTTCCTGGGCGCGGCTATCGCCATCACCGCGTTCCCGATGCTGGCGCGGATCATCCACGAGCGCGGCCTCACCGGCAGCCCGCTGGGCACGCTGGCGTTGACCGCCGGCGCGGTCGACGACGCCGCGGCCTGGTGCATCCTCGCGCTGGTGCTGGCAAGCTTCGGCGGCAGCTGGGGCAGCGCCTATCTGGCGATCGGCGGCGGCGTGGGCTACGCGCTGTTCATGCTGCTGGTCGGCCGCCACTGGCTGCGCCGCCTGGCCGACCACGTGCGCCCCGACCAGCCGCTGAGCGCCGGCGTGCTGGCGGTGGTGCTGATGCTGTTCTGCGTCAGCGCCTGGGCGATGGACGCGATCGGCATCCACGCGGTGTTCGGCGGTTTCCTGCTCGGCGCCTGCCTGCCCAAGGGCGCACTGACCGAAAAACTGCGCGAGCAATTGCAGCCGTTCGTGGTGGTGTTCCTGCTGCCGATGTTCTTCACCTTCTCCGGGCTCAAGACCGAGCTGAGCGTGCTGCTGGACCCGCAGATCCTGCTGGCCGCCGGCGCGGTGCTGCTGGCTTCGTTCCTGGGCAAGGGCATCGCCTGCTGGGCGGCGGCACGGATCAGCGGCGAGACCAACCGCAATGCGATGGCGATCGGCGCACTGATGAACGCGCGCGGCCTGATGGAACTGATCATCATCAACATCGGCCTGCAGGCCGGGGTGATCGAACAGGGCCTGTTCTCGATCCTGGTGCTGATGGCCATCACCTCCACGCTGATGGCCACCCCGCTGTTCAACTGGGTGATGCGCCGCGCGGGCGGCGACGCGCTGCCGGCAATGGCGGGCGGACGCCGCTGACGCCACGCAGACGTTCGACGACGGCAGCCCCGATCCGCGTAACCGGATGCGCGGAGAAATCCGCGGTCAGAGCGGCGTCAGCCGCCACAGTCCATAGGGATTGGCGAACAGGTCGCCGGGCTGGAACTGGCTGCTGGCTTCGGCCTGGATCCGGTAGCGCGGCGCGTCCGCCGCGACCGAGAAGGTGTGGCCGGCGCGCACGTCGGGCGCTTCATTGAACAGGTAGCAAGTGAAGGTGTGCAGCAGGGCGACCGGGTCGGATGCCGCCTGCGCCGCGACGATCGCGTCCTTCATGCCGAACTGGTGCATGCCGCAGGAATGCACCTGCTCGCCGGTGATATTCAGCACATAGGCGCGATGGGCGCTGCCTAGCGACAGGTCCGCGCACAGTTGCCGCCAGTCGGCGGGGCTGTGGGCGACGCCGCTGCTTTCGACCTTCACTCCGAGGCCGCCGGCATCCAGCACTGCCGCGGCCGCGCGCATCATCGCCTCCGCACGCACCCGCGAGCCGCCGGCACCGATCAGGTAGACGACCGAGGCGTGCGTCCCGATGCGGGCCATGTCCGCGGAGCCGCGCCAGTGCGGCCCGGCGGCGGCGAACGCGGCGGCCATGCGCGCGTCGTGCGGCTCGTATTGCAGTTCGCACGCCTGGCCGCTGTCCATGTGCATCAGCACCAGCCCGGCGAACAGGTAGCCACCGCTGTCCTGGACGATGCGCGCTAGCAGTTCGGACCGATCCAGCCATGGGCCGGGAATGCAGAGCACGATCTTGGGAGGTTCGATCACGGGTAGCGGCTCCTTGCCGTCAGGTGGGAGCGAGCGGTTGACGGGCATGGCAACCGCCGCGACGGCACCGTCCCCCGCCGGAAACGCCGCACTCAGGTCAGCGCCGTCATCACGCCCTTGCGATAGGCCGGGCGCTGCTGCAGACGTTGGTACCAGGCGTGCAGGTGCGGCAGTGCCGGGCGTTCGATCGGCATCTCGAACCAGGCATAGGCGAAGCTGCCCAGCGGGATGTCGCCCATGGCGAAGTGCTCGCCCGACAGCCAGGGCTGTTGCGACAGTGCGGCGTCGGCGGTGTGCAACAGCTCGGCCGATTGTTCCAGCGCGGCGGCGATCCTGGCTGCATCGCGCTGTTCCGGCGCGGTGCGCAACACGCCCCAGAACAGGTCGCGGAAGGCACCGGCGAAGCGCGAGGTGGTCCAGTCCATCCACTTGTCGCCCTGCGCGCGCAGCGCCGGATCCTGCGGGTACAGCGTGTCCGGGGCGTAGCGCGCGGCCAGGTAGCGGACGATGGCATTGGATTCCCACAGCGCCAGGCCATCGTCCTCGATCGCCGGCACCAGGCCATTGGGATTGAGCGCGCGATAGGCCGGCTGATCGTTGCCGCCGAACGCGCCGCCGACCTCGATGGAGGTGTAGGCCTGGCCGATCTCCTCCGCGCACCACAGCACCTTGCGCACGTTGCTCGAATTGTGGCGGCCCCAGATGGTCAGCATGTCGGCGCTCCGGTTGCGGTTGCCGAATTCTACGCCGCCGTGCCGCTCACTCGCTCGCCGCACCCTGCGGCAGGCGCCGGGTCAGCAGTCGCTGCAACAGGCAGAACAGCAGCAACAGGCCGCCGATCACGATGCGCGTCCACCACGAACTGAGCGTGCCATCGAACACGATCAGGGTCTGGATCGCCCCCAGGATCAGCACGCCGAACAGGGTGCCGATCACGTAGCCGCTGCCGCCGGCCAGCAGCGTGCCGCCGATCACCACCGCGGCGATGGCGTCCAGCTCCAGGCCCTGCGCATGCAGGCTGTAGCCGGACAGCATGTAGAACGTGCACACCACCCCGGCCAGCGCCGAGCAGAAGCCGCTGAAGGCGTAGACGCGGACCTTGGTCGCCTCCACTGGCAGGCCCATCAGCCGCGCCGAGGCCTCGCTGCCGCCGAGCGCGTACACGCAGCGGCCGAAACGGGTGCATTGGGTCAGCCACATGCCCAGCGCCACCGTCGCCAGCGCGATCAACGCACCGATCGACAGCGACGCGTCGCCGCCCAGCGGCAGCCGCGCCTGCGCGATCGCGGTGTACAGCGGGTCGGTGATCGGGATCGAATCGACGCTGATCAGGTAACTGGCGCCGCGCGCCAGGAACATGCCGGCCAGGGTCACCACGAACGGCTGCAGGCGGTAGCGCTGGATCAGCAGGCCCATGAACGCACCGAAGACGCTGCCGAGCAGCAGCACCAGCGGGATCGCCGCCAGCGGCGACCAGCCGTGGCGCTCGACCAGCGATGCCGACAGTACGGTGGTGAACGCCAGCACCGCGCCCACCGACAGATCAATGCCGCCGCTGAGGATCACCAGGCTCATGCCCACCGCGGCAATGCACAGGAAAGCGTTGTCGATCAGCAGATTGGCCAGCACCTGCGGCGCCAGGAAGCCGTCGTAGAGCACCCCGCCGGCCGCGAGCATGGCCACGAACAGCGCCACGGTGATCGCCAGCGGCAAGCGCGCGCCCTGCAGCACGCCCGCCGCCTTGCGCAGGCCGGACCCACCCAGGCGTGGAGCCGCCGCGCTCATGGCCGCACCTGCGGCGGCGGCCGCCGGATCCAGCCGCGCAGGTGGGCGCGGAAGGTCGGCGATTGCAGCAGCATCACCGCGAACACCAGCAGCGCCTTGATCAGCATGGTGACCTGCGCCGGCACGCCGAAGGCGTAGATGGTCGCGGTCAGAGTCTGGATGATCAACGCGCCGATCACGCTGCCGGCCAGGCTGAAGCGGCCACCATCGAGCAGCGTGCCGCCGAGGGTGACCGCGAGGATCGCGTCCAGTTCCATCAGTTGCCCGGCGTTGTTGGCGTCGGCGCTCTTGACGTTGGAGCTGATCAGCAACCCGGCCAGGCCGGCGCTGAACGCGCAGAACACGTACAGCAGCACCGCGATCAGCCGCGCGCGCACGCCCGCCACCCGCGCCGCGCGCGGGTTGTGGCCGATGGCGCGCACGAACAGGCCCAGCGCGGTGCGCCCCAGCAGCAGTTGCAAGGCCGCGAACACCGCCGCGACCACGAACAGCGCGAACGGCAGCCCGAGCAGGAAGCCGTTGCCCAGGTAGAAATACGGCGGGTAGTAGATGGTCAGGATCTGCCCGTCGCCGATGAGCTGCGCGATGCCGCGCCCGGCCACCATCAGGATCAGCGTGGCGATGATCGGCTGCATGCCGACCTTGACCACCAGCAGCCCGTTCCACAGCCCGCACAGCGCCGCCACCAGCAGCGGCGCCAGCAGCACCGCCCACAGCGGGAAGCGGCTGTGTTCGCCGCCGCCGATCATCCATGTCGCCACCGTCGCGGCGATCGCCACCACCGCGCCGACCGAGATGTCCAGGCCGCGCACCGCGATCACCAGGGTCATGCCCATCGCCACCAGCGCCAGCGGTGCGGCACGGTTGCCGATGTCGACCAGGCTGCCGTACAGGTGGCCGTCGCGCCATTGCAGGCTCAGGAAGCCCGGGTCGAACAGGCCGTTGCCGAGCAGCAGCACCGCCAGCGTCGCCAGCGGCCAGAACAACGGATGCGCGCGCAGCCGCGCCGACCAGTGCGATGCGGTGGTGTCGGGCGTGGCGGTGGCGCTCATGCCGCGCTCCCGGCGATCAGCTCGAAGATCGCGCGCTCGCCACAGCCGCCGGGCAGTTCGCCGACCAGGCGGCGTTCGCGCAGCACCGCGATGCGGTCGGCGATGCGCGCGATCTCGGCGACCTCGGCGGAGATGAACAGCACCGCCACGCCTTCGCGGGCCAGGGCCAGGATCCGGGTCATGATCTCCTGCTTGGCGGCGATGTCGATGCCGCGGGTGGGTTCGTCCAGGATCAGCAGCCGCGGCCGCGTCGCCAGCCAGCGCGCCAGCACCACCTTCTGCTGGTTGCCGCCGGAGAGCAGCCCCACCGGCGTCTCCAGGCTCGCGGTCTTGATGCCCAGCACGTCCACGTAGCCCTGCGCGATGCGCAGCTGCTCGGCCGGCGCCAGGAACCGACGCAGGCCCATGCGCGCCTGCAGCGCCAGCACGATGTTCTCGCGCACCGACAGTTCGGCGACGATACCCTCGGTCTTGCGTTCTTCCGGGCACAGCGCCAGGCCGTGGGCGATCGCGTCGGGTGGGCCGCGCAGCCCCACGTCGCGGCCGTCAATCGCCACGCGGCCGCGATCGGCACGGTCCAGCCCGAACAGCAACCGCGCCAGTTCGGTGCGGCCGGCGCCGAGCAGGCCGGCCAGGCCCAGCACCTGGCCTTGGCACAGTTGCAGGTCGACCGGCTGCAATTGGCCGCGCCGGCCCAGGCCCTGCGCCTGCAGCAGCGGCGCCGTGTCCTCGGGCGA
>NZ_AQOK01000606.1:0-948 GCF_000364645.1 Xanthomonas sp. SHU 308
CTGGCCGGCCGCGAGCGGACGGCTGGCGGCCAGCAGCACGCCCTGCGCGTCGGTCAGCGCGACGATGCCGTCGCGCCCGCTGTCGGTGCCCTGCACGATGCGTTGCAACGCGGCCACCCGCCATTGCGCCTCGACCCAGCCATCGGTGCCCCACGGGACCGCCACGCGCACCACCGCCTCGCCATCGGCCAGGCGCACTGGCGGACTCACGCAGACCCGGTCGCCGCAGCGCGCGCGCGGCATCCATGCGCGCAGTTGCGGATCGCCCGTGCCGCCGAAGCGGCGTTGGCCCTGCACATCCAGCAGGGCCACGTCGCGCAGTTCCGGGTGCCGCGCCTGCAGGCCGTGCAGCGAGGCGGCGATCAGTTCGGGCGCCCGCGCCGGCGTCTCCGCCAGCAGCGCCTGCGCGCTCAGAGCCTCGCCATGCAGCGCCTGGCCGAGATTGTCCAGTTGCAACTGCAGCAGGCGGTCGCTGCCGGTGGCCAGGGCCAGGCTCTGCCGCTGCGCCGCGGCCAGGCGGTTGTGGCGGTCCTGCGCCAGCACCAGCACCAGGCCGGCGGCCAGCAGCATCGCCAGCGCCACGCCCCAGGTCGCGATGGCCCGCAACGGCGCGCGCGTGACGCGCCGCAGGCTGTGCCGAAAGCGACGGTCACGCTTCCTGTCGGCGAGCGGGTTCGGCGGCATCGAAGATTGGGAGTGCGGCGTGGATGCTGGATACAGCGGCCTGGGACCGGCGATCTTGACCGCCCGTGACGCGATGCTGCGTTCAGCGATGCGGATAAATCATTCAGTCCGCTGCGGCCACTGCGCCAGTGCCTGTGTCGTCAGCCCCACCCGTCGGCACGCCCGCGCGGCGATGCCGTCGTGCAGCGCCACCCGGAACAGCGGCGCCACCTGCTGCAGCAACCAGGCCGGCACCGTCGGGCCGGTGCGCTGCAGCCGTGCCTG
>NZ_AQOK01000607.1:0-2417 GCF_000364645.1 Xanthomonas sp. SHU 308
TGGCCCATGGCGGCAACAAGGCCGCGCCGGCGCCCAGGAACAGTTCGCGCGACAGTCCCGGCGCCGGCACCGGCAGGCGCAGGCCGGACAGCACCGCCAGCACCTCGCGCGAGCGCGCATCCACCCGCAGCAGCGGCCGCTGCCGCGCGAAATAGTCCAGCACCGCCGCCTCGCTGGCCGGGACGTCGCGTGCGCCCAGCGCTTCGGCGACGCGCCGGCCTTCGTCGTAATAGCGGTCGGCGATCGCCGCCGGCACCGCGCGGCAGTAGCGGCGGTAGCCCTGCAGGAAGCCGTAGGCCTCGGTCACGTGGACCCAGGTCAGCAGCGCCGGATCGTCGGCGGCGTAAGCGCGCCCGTCGGGCGTGTGGCCGCGCACCCGCGTGTGGATCGCACGCACACGGGCGATCTGGCGCTGCGCCGCGTCGGTGGGCGCGTAGCTGGTGGCGGCGACGAACTGGGTGGTGCGGCGCAGGCGCCCGACCAGATCCTCGCGAAAGTTGGAATGGTCGTAGACCCCGGCCAGCGCCAGCGGATGCAGGGTCTGCAGCAGCAGCGCACACAGCCCGCCGGCCAGCATCCCGGGAAACTCGGCATGGATGCGCCAGGTGACGCTGTCCGGACCGAACAGGCCCACATCGCCGAGCGGCTGGTCGTAGTCGATGGCGTCGCGTTCGCGCGGGAACGCGCCCAGCACCCAGCGGCGGATCTGCGCGGTGGCCGGAGCGGAGAGGGTGCGTAGCAGCGGGGGCATGCGCCGATGGTAGCGAAAGCGGCGCGAGCGCCGTGCGATGGCGTATGGCGCGCCGCGGCCGCGCCGCATGTGCGACCGCAGCATGCACTTTGCGGCCGCTGTGCTAGAAAGAAGCTGCCTCAAGATCGCCAACCGACGTTCCGCGTCCGTCACCGCATCTGCAAGGAGCCCGTCATGCTCGCTCTGTTCAAAGGCTTGGGATTGCTGCTCGAGGACAACGCGCTGCACCAGCGCTCGTTTCCCGAACAGGTCGCGCACTGGCAGCACAAGAGCGAGGCGCAGATCCGCGAAGAGGTCGCGTTGCTGGCCAAGGCCAAGCAGCAGTGGCTGGTGGCGTCGATCATCGGCTGGCAGGCGATCTCGCTGATCCTGCTCGGCGTGATCACCGCGCAGTTGTGGCAGCACGACTACCACCTGACGTTCTCGCGCATCGTCATCGTGGTCACCTCGTGGGTGGCGATCCTGTTCGTGATCTGGTTCATCGCCAACATGTTCGACCGCACCGCCGGCTTCGAGCGCTGGCTCACCGCGTTCAACAGCCGCGAACCACTGTCGGCCGATGCCGATACCGTGGAATGCGTGGCCGACGCGCTGAACATGGCGCGCAAGTACCCGGAGATCCTCGCCTACAAGCGCGAGGTGGTGGCCAACCGCGAACTGCGCCACGAGGACATCCGGATCATGCGCGAGATGGGCCGCATCCGCCTGCATGCCGAACTGGTCGCCTCGCTGATCCAGTTCGAAGGCACGCCGCCCGGCGGCCAGCCCGGCGTGTTCCGCGTCGCCGGCTGAGTCGGCCGCACACGCATCTCACGCGCGCCGTCTGCGATAGACGGCGCGCCCGCCGATCCGACATCACGCGCGGGCGCGACTCGGGCGCAACACGCGCGCAGTCGGTCGTGATCCGCGCGTCCGACGGCGTGTGCGCTCAAGCCCGCGATCGCCGCAAGGGCGCAACGCCACGGCGATGCCAGCCCCAGTCAAACCGCACCGACCCGACGCAGCCGGCGTCGGCCGACCGCGGTGACACAGGGCATTCCCAACGCCCGTTTCGCGAAATATAATCATTCTCGATTAGAACTTTCGCCCCACGGTCTCGATGACACTGCATCCCCTTTCGTGCGCCTGCCTGCTGGGCATGGCGCTGTCCCTGCCTGCGCACGCCGCCAGTGCCGACACCGCCTCGGACGCCGACAGCGGCGTCGATGCCGCACAGGCGACCGCCCTGCCCACGGTGCAGGTGCGCGCCGATGCGCAGAGCGGCTTCCGCGCCACCGGACCGGTGCAGGCCGACAAGTCGGATGCGCCGCTGGCGCAGACGCCGTTCTCGATCACCGTGGTGCCGCGCGCGCTGCTGGACAGCCAGCAGGCGCGCACCCTGTCCGATGCCCTGCACAACGTCTCCGGGGTCGTCGCCAACACCTACGGCCGGCGCGGCTGGGACGACCTGATCATCCGCGGCCAGACCGCCTCCGACGCGCTGTTCGTCGACGGCCTGCGCACCGCCGACAGCAACCGCGTGGCCGAGCAACTGTTCGGCGTGCAGCAGGTGGAGGTGCTGAAGGGCCCGGCCTCGCTGCTGTACGGACAGGTGCTGCCGGGCGGCCTGGTCAACCTGATCAGCAAGCGTCCCGGCGCCGAGCCGATGCGGCGGGGCGACCTGGGC
>NZ_AQOK01000608.1:0-7892 GCF_000364645.1 Xanthomonas sp. SHU 308
GCGACGGCCTGCGCCAGGGCAGCGTCGATCTCAACCAGCCGCTGTCGGCCGACGGCAAGGTCGCACTGCGCCTCAATGCGCTGGCGATGAACAGCGACGACCCGACCGACCACGTGTACTTCCGCAGCCGCTGGATCGCCCCCTCGCTGTCGCTGGACCTGGGCCCGCGCACCGATTTCGTGCTGCTGACCAGCTACCAGGAACGCGACTACATCCGCCAGCAGGGCCTGCCCTGGGAAGGCAGCGCCGAACCCAACCGCAACGGCAGGATCGACCGCGCGCTGTTCACCGGCGAACCCGGGCAGCGGCCGTACCACAGCCGTCAGAGCCGGATCGGCTACGTGCTCGATCACCGCTTCGACAACGGCTGGAGCCTGCACCATGCCGCGCGCTGGCAGAGCTTCGGCCTGGACGGTTTCCTGATCGCCAACAACGGCCTGGCCGCCAACCTGCGCACCCTGCGCCGTACCGCCACCCAGCAACAGTTCGACGGACGCACCTGGGTGCAGGACACCTACCTGCAGGGCGGCTTCGCCACCGGCACCTGGCAGCACACCGTCACCGCCGGCCTGGACGCGTTCAAGACCTGGGAATGGAACGTGCAGTCGACCTGCCGCGTCGGCAATCTCGACGTGTACGCGCCGGTCTACGGCAGCGCCGTGACCTGCCCGGCCCGCCCCACCCGCGACAACCTCAGCGTGGTGACCTCGGGCGGCCTGTACCTGCGCGACCGCATCCAGTTCGCAACGGACTGGCAACTGCTGCTGGGCCTGCGCCACGACCGCAGCCGCAACCGCAGCGAGGACCGGCTGGCCGGCAGCGACACGCGCACCGACAACAGTGCCACGACGGGTTCGGCGGCGCTGATGTTCGACGCCGGTGGCGGGCTGCGCCCGTATGTCAGCGTCGCCACCTCGTTCTATCCCAATGTCGGCGTCGATGCGCAGGGCGCGCAGTTCGATCCCGAGCGCGGGCGCCAGGTGGAACTGGGCGTCAAGATGGAAGTCGGCAGCGGTACCAGCCTGAGCATGGCGCTGTACGACCTGCGCCGGCGCAACGTGCTGCAGACCGATCCGTTCAACGACGGCTACAGCATCGCCGTGGGCGAACAGCGCAGCCGCGGCCTGGAGCTCAACGCCGCCGCCGACCTGGGCAACGGGTTGAGCCTGTTCGGCGGCTACGCCTACACCGATGCGGTGGTCACCGACGACGGTGGCCAGCGTGTCAGCAGCGTCGGCAGCCGCCTGAACAACGTACCGCGGCATAGCGGTTCTGTGTGGCTGCAGTACACCGCCCACGGTGCGGCCGACGGCTGGAGCGTCAGCGGCGGCGCCCGCGCCGAAGGCGAGAAGACCGCCTACGGCCATCGCATTCCCGGCTACCTGGTGTTCGATGCCGGCCTGGGCTACCGCCAGGGCCATTGGCGCTACGCGCTGAACCTGAAGAACGCCTTCGACCGCGACTACTTCACCGGCGGCCTGCAGCGCGCGGTGGCTCTGGGCGACCCGCGCACGCTGTTGTTCTCGGTGGGCGTGGATTACTGAGTGGATGCGCGTCGCTGCCACGACGGACGCCGTAGCTGAAAGCGCGGATGCCGGATCGCGGGGAACACCTGTGGGAGCGACTTCAGTCGCGACGCGAGACGTCATCCGGTAGTTCCGTTGCCGATGCGTCGGGACTGAAGTCCCTCCCACAACAGCCGCGGCCATCGTGACATCGCTGGATGTGTCGGAAGATCGTATCGACCTGCCGTTCGCTATCGCCTCTCACTCGCGCCCGCAGGCCGAGGCCGGCGCATCCGACACCACGCACTGGCGGAAGTCGCGTGGCAGCCCGGCGATCTCGCGGCGCTGACCGACCCCCAGATCGAAGGCCTGCAGCACGCGCGGATTGCAGGCAGCGCCATCGCCGCCGCTGGCCTGCGGCGATGCCGTGCAGGCGGCGTAGACCTGGTAGTGGCAGCGCCCGCTGCGGCTGTCGATGCAACGGAACGTGGCCAGGCCACCGCGATACGTGGTGCGGCTGAAGAGCAGCGGCACTCCGCGTTCGCTGGCCTGCACCACGGTCTCGCGGCGGGCGCCCATGGACAGGTCGAGATCGGCATGTCCCTGGCAGCCGAACAGGCCGAGCAGGCACGACCACAGCACGGAGAGCAGACGCATGGCGGAGATTCCTTGTTCCAGTGCGAAGCGAGGGAATGCGCGGCTACATGCCGCGGAACAGGCTCATGTACGGCTGGCTGACGGTCAGGACCTCGTCGCGGTGGCGCAGCTTCAGCCGGCCCTTGCCGGTGTCGTCGCGCACCACCGAGGCCACCGCCTTGAGGTTGACGATGGTGGAGCGGTGGATCTGCCGGAACGCCGCCGGATCGAGCACGTCCAGCAGCTCCCGCAAGGAGGTGCGCAGCACCGCCTCGCCGTCGCGGGTGAGCACCGTGGTGTACTTGCTGTCGGCCTGGAAATACAGCACGTCGTCGAGCAGGATCAGCCGCGTCTCGCGGCCGCTGCTGGCGGTCACCCAGGCCAGCGGCGGCGGCGCCGACGGCGCGGCCGGGCGCTGCTGCAGACGCTGCAGCAGCGCGTCGAGCACCGCCGGATCCGGCCCCTGCGCCGCCCGTGCCTGCAGCCGCTGCACCGTGGCCTGCAGGCGCTCGCGCACGATCGGCTTGAGCAGGTAGTCCACCGCGCCGTGCTCGAACGCGTCGATGGCGTACTGGTCGTAGGCAGTGACGAACACCACCTGCGTGTGCGGGCTGAGTTCGCCCAGCGCACGCGCCACCTCGATGCCGCTCAGCCCGGGCATGCGGATGTCCAGGAACGCCACCTGCGGGCGCAGCTCGGCCAGCCGCTCCAGCGCGCTGGCGCCGTCCTCGCACTCGGCGACGATGCGCAACTCCGGCCACACCTCGCCCAGCAGCGCGACCAGCGCATCGCGCAACAGGGTTTCGTCCTCGGCGACGATCGCGTCAGTCATGGTGCGCTCCCGTGTGCATCGCCACCGCTGCCGGCGCTGGCGGCGGTGTCTGCGTCGTCCCCGCCGGCCACGGCAGGGGGAGGGTGGCGGCCACGCCGCTGGGGAAGTTGGAGACGATGGCGAAGCTCGCCGCGCCGGCATAGGTGAGGCGCAAGCGCTCGCGCAGATTCTTCAGGCCGATGCCGGTGCCGCTGGACTGGGTGTTGAAGCCCAGGCCGTCGTCGGCTACGGTCAGGGTGACGTGGTCGTCGACCGCGCGCGCCAGGATCCAGATGGTGCCGCCGCCGGGCTTGGGTTCCAGCCCGTGCTTGATCGCATTCTCCACCAGCGTCTGCAGCATCATCGACGGCAGCGGCAGCGTCTTCATCGTCTCCGGCACCTGCACCTGCAGTTGCAGGCGTGCGCCCATGCGGATGCGCAGGATTTCCAGGTAGGCCTGGGTCCGCTCGAGTTCGTCGCCGAGCGAGCTCATCGCGTCCTCGGTGCTGGGCAGCGAACGCCGCAGGTACTGGATCAGATAGCCCAGCATCAGGTCGGCGCGCGGCGGATCGGTGCGCGCCAGCACCTGTGCGCTGGCCAGCGTGTTGTAGAGAAAATGCGGCTCGACCTGCGCGTGCAACAGGTTCAGCCGCGCCACGGTCAGCTCCTGCTCGGTGGCGGCCTGTGTGGCGGCGGCCTGCTCGTCGCGGCGCAGCTCGGCCACGCGGCGCGCCAGCGCGCGGCCCAAGGCTTCGGCGTTCTCGTAGTTGCTGCCCTCGTCGACCGCGAACAGGTCGATCCAGGCGCTGGCATCCGGCTCCAGCAGCAGGGTCAGGCTGCTGGTGCCGGTGCCCGGGGTCACCGTCGCCACCACCTGGTTGCGCTTGACCGCGAAGCGCGCGGCCAGGTTCCAGCGCGACGGCGGGCGGCCGTTGTACGGATCGATGCGGCGCACCTTGGCACGCACCTGCAGGCTGTCCAGCGTGCTTTCCACCTCCTCCACCCGCGGCAGCTCGCGCACCGCCGCATCCAGCAGTGCGAACGCCTCATGGGTGTCCAGCGGGATTTCGATCTGGCGCCGCTGGCGGCTGGCCAGGGTGCCCCAATCCAGGCGCCCGGCGATCAGCCAGACCTTGCGCAGGTGGGTGATGCCGGCGATCAGCGCCGACAGCATCAACAGCATCGCCAACAGGCCGAACAGCCAGCCTGGCCCGGAGTTCATACCGTAGAACAACCCAGCCCAGACGAAGGCGGCGACAACCACCGCCACTGCCCAGGCGCACAACAGGCGAACGAGGAAGAACAGGCTGGCGAGCATGGCGGCCGGGGACTGGGAAGTTCCGGCGAGGATAGCCGCGGCGTCGCACGGCGCCAGCGGCGTGCGACGAAACCGCCGCTGGCGAGGATGGGACCGGGCCTTGGCAGGACGAAACCGCAGCCCAGCCGCACGCCGAGGCGGCAGCGCCATTCCAGGCGACAGCGCGCCCTACAGCCGGCTCACGCTGCGGATGCGGATCTCGCTGCTGTCCACGCCGTGGCGTTGCGCCGCCTGCGCCCGCATGTGACACAGCAGCCGCTCCGGATCCAGCGGCGCCGGCTCGGCCCAGGTGTGCGCCAGGGTGCCCCAGGCCACGCGCTGGCCGAAGCTGTAGGCCTCATAGTCGGCCAGATAGTGGCGCGCGTGCTCAGGTGCCGACGTGGACATCGCCTTCGTAGCCGTTGCAGCCAAGATGTTCGAGCGCGATCGACAGCGCCAGCGCGTAGCCCTGCGCGCAGTAGCCGCCGACCTGGCCTAGCCGCTGCCCCGACGCCGCACACAGGCAGGCTTCGCGGCGATCGCTGGCATCGTCGTGCACTTCCACGTAGGGCCGGCGCAGGTGCGCGACCGCGTCGGCGGTGATGGCGCTGTCCGAGCACGCGCCCGGATCCAGCAGCAGCATCTCCACCCCGGACTGGTCGGCCTGGGCCAGCGCCTGCAGCAGTTCGCGCTCGCTGGCGCAGCCGCGCACCGCCAGGGTCTTGCCGGCACGGCCGGCGTTGGCGAGCAATTGCCGCATCACCGGCGGGGCGATGCGGGCCGGGCGGCCGCGATGGCCGGCCACGCAGTCCGGGCCACGGAGCAACAGGATCGACATGGCGGCGCCCTCAGTTGGCCAGCGCCGCGCGCGCGCCGAGCCGGCGCTGCGCCACGCCCAGGGCGATCGCGTAGCTGTCGGCGAGCGCACCGTTGGCGATCACCGTCAGCAACGGCATGTGCCGCGGATGCAGCAGCGGTTCCAGCGCCTGCGCGCTGGCATCGTGCACCTCGATGTACGGATGGCCCAGCGCATCCAGCGCCGCGCACAGCTGCGTGCCATGGTCGGCCAGCTCCGACGCCGGCAACTCGCCGGAATCCAGCAGCACCAGCTCGGTGTCGTCGCACGCGCCTTGCTGCAGCCGCGCCACGATCTGCGCGGCATCGGCACAGGCCACCGGCACCACCTGCGCGGCATGGGAAGCGGCCAGACACTGCGCCGCGGCGATGGCCGACGCATCGCGATGCGGGCCCTGGATCAGCAGAATCGACATGGAACACATCCAACGGAAAGGACGTGGCGCAGTCTGCGCGCGCGCCGCGTAAGCGTTCCATGGCGGAAGTGGGCCTGGGGCGTAAAGCTTGCGTAAGGCGGGAATCGGGAATGGAGAATGGAGAATCGTTGAGCGCAAGCCGGAACGTTCAGCCAACGACATGCCGCTTTTCCGATTCCCCATTCCCCAATCCCCATTCCCGGCTTTATGCGATCATCCCCCGCTTCCCGCCGCCGCCGGACCCGCCATGACCCAAACCGCCCTGCGCCGCGATGTCGGCCCGTTCGCCCTGATGCTGACCGGCCTCGGTTCGATCATCGGTTCCGGTTGGCTGTTCGGCGCCTGGCGCGCCGCCGGGCTGGCCGGCCCCGGTGCGATCTGGGCCTGGGTGCTGGGCGCGGCGATCGTCACCACCATCGCCCTGGCCTATGCCGAGCTGGGCGCGATGTTCCCCGAGTCCGGCGGCATGGTCCGCTACAGTCACTATTCGCACGGTTCGCTGGTCGGCTTCATCGCCGGCTGGGCCAACTGGATCGCGATCGTGTCGGTGATCCCGGTGGAAGCCGAGGCCTCGGTGCAATACATGGCGTCCTGGCCCTGGCAGTGGGCACAGGACCTGTACGTGCAGCAGCCCGGCGGCGCCGGCGAGCTGTCGGTGCCCGGCCTGTGCATCGCCGCGGTGCTGGTGCTGGTGTATTTCCTGCTGAACTTCTGGAGCGTCAAGCTGTTCGCGCGCTCCAACAGCCTGATCACCGTGTTCAAGCTGGTGGTGCCGGCGCTGACCGGCGTGGCGTTGATCGCCAGCGGCTTCCACAGCGAGAACTTCAGCGTCGGCCTGCACGGCGGCAGCCACACCATCGACTTCGCCGCGGTGCTCACCGCGGTGGCCACCGCCGGCATCGTGTTCAGCTTCAACGGCTTCCAGAGTCCGGTGAACCTGGCCGGCGAGGCGCGCAATCCCGGGCGCAGCATCCCGTTCGCCGTGCTCGGCTCGATCGCGCTGGCCACGGTGGTCTACGTGCTGCTGCAGGTCGCCTACCTGGGCGCGGTGCCGCCGGACCTGCTGGCCAAGGCCGGCTGGCACGGCATCGACTTCCGCTCGCCGTTCGCGCAGCTGGCGATCATCGTCAACCTGCACTGGCTGGCGATGCTGCTGTACGTGGACGCCTTCGTCAGCCCCAGCGGCACCGGCATCACCTACACCGCCACCACCGCGCGGATGATCTACGGCATGGAGCGCAACGGCACCATGCCCAAGGTGCTGGGCCGGATCCATCCGACCTGGGGCGTGCCGCGCCCGGCGATGTTCTTCAACCTGCTGGTGTCCTACCTGTTCCTGTTCTTCTTCCGCGGCTGGGGCACGCTGGCGGCGGTGATCTCGGTGGCGACGATCATTTCCTACCTGACCGGTCCGATCAGCGCCATGGCGCTGCGCAAGCACGCGCCGGAGATGCACCGACCGCTGCGCATCGTCGGCCTGCCGGTGCTGGCCGCCGCCGCCTTCGTGCTGGCCACCGAACTGCTGTACTGGGCGCGCTGGCCGCTGACCGGCGAGATCATCCTGCTGATGCTGGTGGCCCTGCCGGTGTACGCGTACTACCAGCAGCGCGACGGCTGGAAGGATTTCCGTCGGCACCTGCGCGGCGCCAGCTGGCTGATCGCCTATCTGCCGACCATCGCCCTGCTGTCGTGGGCCGGCAGCACCACCTTCGGCGGCCACGGTTACCTGTCCTACGGGCCGGACCTGGTGGTGGTCGGCGTGGTCGCGCTGGGCTTCTACTTCTGGGGCGTGCGCGCCGGCTGGCGCACCCCCTCGCTGCAGCAGGCCAGCGGCGGCTGAGCCGCGGCGGCGCTCAGCCGCCGCGCAAAGTTTGCAGCGCGCGCGACAGCAACGTGGCGCCGCTGAAGCCGGCCAGCGCGCACAGCCCTGCCGCGGCGGCCAGCGCACCGATCTCGGCGTGATCGCCGAACAGCGCGATCGCCGAGCCGATGCACGCTGCCGAGAACCCGGCGCCGACCAGACCGATGCGCAGATGCGCGCGCCAGCCGCGCAGATGCGGCCAGGCGCGTACTGCGACCAGGCCGGTCAGCAAGGCCGGCAAGACGCCGAACAGGTAGGAATACAGCGCGATCCCCAGCAGCATCAGCAGCCCGCCGCCGATGTCACCGAGGTGAGCGCCGCCCCAGAGCCACGCGACCGCCATCACCGGCAGGCCGACCGCCACGGTCCCAAGCGGCGGCCCGACCAGCGGGAACGCCACGGCCACGCCGAGGTAGACCAGCCAGCGCGGCAGCGGATCGCTCCCCGCGTCGGCGCCCATCGGATCGGCGCCTTCCGCGCGCGCCCCCGGCGGCGGATCCGCAGCCGCCTG
>NZ_AQOK01000609.1:0-1003 GCF_000364645.1 Xanthomonas sp. SHU 308
CGGCGACGGCGTGGCGGCGACGAAGCGCAGCGCGCCCAGTTCCGGGTCGGCGGCCTGCGCGGGCGGCAGCGCCGCGGCGACCGCCTGGTCCATGCGCGCGACATCGTCGGTGCGTGCCTGGTGGTCGGCATGTTGCTGCGCGGCGTCGCTCAACTGCAGGCGCCGGCGCCAGTCGATGTCCTCGCCGCGGCGCCAGCCGCGCAGAGTCGGCAGGTCATGAGTGGTGGTGGTGGCGAGTGCGTCGGGGCGCCACTGTGCCGGTGGCAGGAACGCGCCGGCGCGGTCGCGGGTGAACAGCAGCACGTCGATGCCCATCACCCCGCGGCGCGACAGTTCCGCGCGGATGCCGTCCGGCACCACGCCCAGGTCCTCGCCGATCACGATCGCGCGGTGCCGCCAGGATTCCAGCGCCAGCAGGCGCAGCAGGTCGTGCAGCGGATAGCGCAGGTACACGCCGGTGGAGGAGGGTGCGCCGCGCGGAATCACCCACAGCCGCAGTAGACCGAGGATGTGGTCGATGCGCACGCCGCCGCGATCGCGCATCACCGCGCGCAGCAGTTCGATGAACGGCGCGAAGCCGGTGGCGCGCAGCGCGGTCGGCGCATAGCCGCAGATGCCCCAGGCCTGGCCATCGCCGTTGAACGCGTCCGGCGGCGCGCCCAGTTCCAGCCCCTGCAGCACCGCCTGCGGCCACGCCGCGGCCTCGGCACCATGCGCGTCGAAGCCGACCGCCAGGTCGGCGATCAGGCCGATGCCCATGCCGTCGGCGCGTGACTGCCGCTGCACGTCGGCCCAACTGCGCGCGGCCAGCCACTGCGCGAAGCGGTGCAGACCCGGATCGGCATCGCCGAAGTCCTGCGCGGCGAACGCGGCATGCGCGTGTAGGGCGCTGCCGCCGTCGCGTTCGAATGCGGCCAGGTCGGCGTGCAGGGACGCGTCGGCCTGACCGAAGTCGGCGTGCAACTGGCGCAGCCACTGCCACTTCAACGCAGCCGAGGCCGGC
>NZ_AQOK01000610.1:0-405 GCF_000364645.1 Xanthomonas sp. SHU 308
CGCCGGCCGCGGCGATGCGCGTGGCCCAGGCGGCGGTGCCATCGGCGTCGCCGATGCCGGCGTCGTAGTCGCCCGGCGCCGAGTACACCTGCAGCGACAGGCCCCAGCGCCGCGGCTGCGCCGCGCCCACCGCGTCGGCGACGCCGTAGCAGCGTGGCGGCGCCACCGCCAGGGTGGTGCTGCGGTCGCAGTGCTGCAGGGTCCAGTAACCGGCGGTATCGGGTGCGACCAGGCGGCCCTGCGCGTCGCAGTGGCCGTGCAGTGCGCGCCCGTCCTCGCTGTCGAGCCGGTACGCCGTGCCGGGGGCGGCGCCGATTTCGACCGGCGCGCCGACGTCGGCAGTCAGCAGCGGCGGCAGCGCGGCATCGGCCTGTAGCCGGCGCAGGCTGTCGCGGCAGGCGGCCG
>NZ_AQOK01000611.1:0-5965 GCF_000364645.1 Xanthomonas sp. SHU 308
CGGCGGGAAGTGCGCGGCGGCGACCGCGCGCTCGGCTTGCTCGGTGCTGTCCAGCCCGGCCAGGACCACGCCGCGGGCGCCGGCATCGAGCACCCGGCCGATCAGCTTGGCATCGACCTCGGGCACGCGCACCCACGGTTCGCAGCCGCCCAGCTCGCAGGCGCGGATGGCATGTTCCAGCTCGGCGGGCGAGCGCAGCACATGTTCCAGATCGAGTACCGCGAAGTCGTAGCCGACATGCCCGAACATCTCGCACAGCAGGGCACTGGGCACGGAGTTGAGCAACCCGATCTTGCAGGCCATGGGGGAGGGCGCGCGGAACTGGGGAAGGGAGCGCAATCCTGCCGCAAACGAGAATGCTTATCAAGAAGATTCGCTGCAGGTCTTCACAGCCGCCGTAGACGCTTTCTGTGCGCCACCACACTTTTCGCTGCGACTAACTCGCCGAAGAGGAGCCGCTTTTGCGAATCCCCAATCCCGAATCCCCAATCCCTCATCCCTGCGGTCAAGGCCTCAGCGCGCCGCGGCACGCATCCCCCGGTACGGCGGCGTCGCCATCACCATTTCCGCCAGCGAATAGGCCAGCTCGCGCTCGGCCATCACCGTGCCGTCGGCGCCGTGGTCGAGCAGGTGCTTGACCTCGGCATCGCTGTGCGCCCGCGCCAGCAGGGTCAGCGCCGGGTTCAGCGCGCGCAGCTTGGCCAGGGCCTCGCCGGCCTCCAGCGGCTGCGGGATCGCCAGGATCGCGATCTTGGCCTTGTCCGGATGCGCCTCGGCCAGCACCCGGTCGGCGGCGGCGCTGCCGCGGATGCCGGGGATGCCGTCGGCGTGAGCGCGTTCGACGTGGTCGCGGTTGTCGTCGATCACCAGCACCGGTACGCCGCGCTCGCGCAGCACCGCCGCCAGCGCGCTGCCGACCCGGCCGTAGCCGATCACGATGGCGTGGTCGACCAGGTCCAGCGACGGGCCCGGCGGCAACTCCGGCTCCACCGTCACCGGCGCCTCCACCGCCTGCCGCGCCTGCCAGCGGTCCAGCCAGGTGAACAGCAGCGGGTTGGCGATGATCGACAGCAGCGCGCCGGCCAGGATCAGGTCGCGGCCGGTCTCGGGCAGGATCGCCAGGCTCACGCCCAGGCCGGCCAGGATGAAGGAGAACTCGCCGATCTGCGCCAGGCTGGTGGAGATGGTCAGGGCGATGCCGGTGGGATGGCCGAACGCCCGCACGATCACGAAGGCGGCCAGCGACTTGCCGACGGTGATGGTCAGGAACGTGGCCAGCACCTGCCAGGGATGCTCGACCAGGATGTGCGGATCGAACAGCATGCCCACCGAGACGAAGAACAGCACCGCGAAGGCGTCGCGCAGCGGCAGCGAGTCGTTGGCGGCCTTGTGGCTGAGCTCGGATTCCTTCAGCAGCATGCCGGCGAAGAACGCGCCCAGCGCGAACGACACGCCGAACAGGGTGGCCGAGCCGAACGCCACGCCCAGCGCGATCGCCAGCACCGACAGGGTGAACAGTTCGCGCGAGCCGGTCGCGGCGACCTTCTCCAGCGCCCACGGGATGGCGCGGCGGCCGACCACCAGCATCACCGCCACGAACGCGGCCATCTTCAGCAGGGTCACGCCGAGCGCGCCGAGGATCGCCCCGGTGTCGGCGCCCTTGCCGCCGAGCGCGTCGGCCAGCGCCGGCAGCAGCACCAGCGCCAGCACCATCACCAGGTCCTCCACGATCAGCCAGCCGACCGCGATGCGCCCGCGCAGGGTTTCCAGCAGGCGCCGTTCCTCCATCGCCCGCAGCAGCACCACGGTACTGGCCACCGACAGCGCCAGGCCGAACACCAGGCCGTGCAGGGTCGGCCAGCCCATGCTCCAGGCCAGGCCCCAACCGAGCAGGGTGGCGACCGTGATCTGCGCCAGCGCGCCGGGGATCGCGATCCACTTCACTTCCATCAGGTCTTCGAGCGAGAAGTGCAGCCCCACGCCGAACATCAGCAGCATCACCCCCAGTTCCGACAACTGGGTGGCCAGGGCCTGGTCGGCGACGAAGCCCGGCGTGAACGGGCCCACGCAGATGCCCGCCACCAGATAGCCGACCAGCGGCGAGAGTTTGAGGCGATGGGCGAGCGTGCCGAGGATGAAGGCGAGCGCGAGCCCGACCGCGATGATGTCGATGAGACTGGTGTCGTGATGCATTCAGGATCGCAGAACAAGTAGACCCCGAGTGTCGCCGATCGGGGCTTTTGTCGGCAAATGGATGGGTGGCGCCAAACGGCTGGCGGACCCCGGGCATCGTGATTGGGCCACAGGCCCATTACGTGGCGGGCTGCGCGTGCGGCGACAGGACGGAACGATCTCGGGCGGCGGCTGGGCGGCCGCCATCGGGAGCAGGCGGCCGCGAGACGCATGCCCCCGGCATCGCGCAGGTGGGGCATGGACGCGCGTGCCAGGGCCGCGAGCCGCGCAACCGGCGACCCGGGCGGTGCCGCATCCCAGCCCCGGCCCCCGCTCCCCGACACCCTGAGTGGGATGGAAGTCGCAGCGATCGGGTCCCTCGCGCAACTCCCTGTCGGGAAAGACATTACACCAGATGATGGACGTTATCTGTCTACTGTTTCGGCCCATGCCGTGGTGTATGTTTGCGCCAATTAGGTGTCCTGCCAGGACCAGGGTGGCATGGCTAGACTGAAGACATTCGCGAGCGGAATCCTCTTGAGCGCGGTGTACTGCGCGGCCTACCTGGCCGTGTGGCACTGCTCTCTGGATCAATGGTTCCTGCCGATCGGACTGCGCACCGCAGCACTGCTGTTTCTCCCGTATCGGCTATGGCCCTACGTTTTTCTGGGAGACGCGGCGGCGCTGCTGAGCATGCGTGTGCCGATGATCGAGGAGGGCGGGGCAAATCCGGTCTGGGTGTACGGCAGCTCGTTCCTGTTGATGCCGGCCTTCTCGCTGCTGCCTTGGGCGGTCCGGCGCAGCCTTCCTGATTTCCGGGTCGAGCAGAGCTGGCTGCCGCTGATCTGCCTGTGCGCGGCATTGTGGGCAGTGCTCGTCAACAAGGGAGTCAACTGGCTGCTGGGTGGGCCTGCCGCCTATATCAATCTGGAAAACACGCTGAAGTTCTGGATAGGTTTCTATCTGGGTATCGTCATGTTCGTCTTTCCCGCCCTGCTGTGGGTCAGGCGAGGAGAGGGAGATACAGGCGAGCGAAGGACGCTGCTGCACAGCGCAGGCGTCGCTACGTTACTGATGGCCGTCCTGTTCGCTGGGGCAATGCAGGCCGAGGGTGTGCTGCGCCAGTTCGTTCTGGTTCTGATGATCGCGCCGGCTGTGTGGCTGACGTTCAAGCATGCATGGCGAGGCGCTGCAATCGGTGTTGTGATGGCCAACTTTGCGGTGGCCATGTCACTGCCAAAGACCAACTATGCCGGTGCCTACGATGCGGACACATTGCAGGTGCAGTTGTTGGTGGCATTCGCGGTGACTGCGCTCGCTTCGCTAGGCGCCAGGCTCTCTGTCGCCTTCGACCAGGCGCAACGCTTCGGCTTTGCCGAAAGGCAGGCCCTGCAAGTCGCCCAGGCCAGCTACATGTCGGCCGAGCGCACGCTGCGTAACCGCGTGATCGAGTACACCGACATCCATGTGCACATCAACAAGCTGCGCCGCGACATCGCCAGTACGCTGAAGGAGCACGGTCACTACGCCGCGGCGATGGAAATGAACCGTACCGGGGTGATCCAGGCGCAATTGCTGGACGATTACGTCGCGGCGCTGTATCCGCTGGATATCGAAACCCACGGCCTGTACGGCGCGCTGAATTCCATCGCCTTCGCCAACGCCTGCGATACCGAGGTCGAGGCGAGGCTGCACGGGGATTCGCGGCGGCTTTCGATCGGGCTGCAACTGGCGGCGTATCGCTGTGTGCTCAACGCCATGGAAATCCTGCCCGATGCGGGCCGGCACACGATCACTGCACGGGTCTGGACGGCGCGCGGCAAGCGCGGCGTGGTGGTGACCGTGGAAGCCGATGCGGCGATGCCGGGCAGCGATCGCAGGCAGCATAGCGCTGACGAGATGGACTGGGAGTTGGCAAGCCGGTTAAAGGCTCATGACGGCACCTGCCGGCGCCGTCATGAGCGGAAGATCAGTTTCCTGATCTCCGAGCCGCTGCAAAAGACCGTTATTTCTTGATGGTCACGGTCCAGACGTCGCCGTTGGCGCCGCTGGTCACCTGCACGGTGAAGTAGCGCGCATCGTAGACCACGGTGCCGCGGCTGCTGTCGAAGGTGTCGACGGTGCTCACCCGATCCACGTCCTTGCCCATCGGCGTCACCCAGGCGGTGTCGCCGACGCGGCCGACCGCACCGCGCACCTGACCGGTGCTGTCGTTGATCTGCAGGTAGGTCACGCCGTTACGCTCGAACTGATAGATGCGCACCGATGCGTTGGTGGACAGGTTGGTCGCCGCTGGTGCGCTCTCGCCGAAGCCGCGAATGGCGATCGGCGTACCGACACCGCCGCCCGGACAGCAGCTCTGTGCATAGGCATTGGACGCCAGCGCAGAGCAGAGCACGATGCCCGAGAGTGTCGCGAGTTTAGAAGTTTTCCACATAATCAGGTCCTTCCCCGGATGGGGCTTTTTTGCCTGCCGTTCAGGCGATTCCACATTACGCGAATCGCAACAGGCCACTGTTGACAAATAATCAATCGATTCATACTTGTGATGTGGCTCACGCTTATTTTTGCGGAAGAATTCCCGCAAATACGCCGCATCGGCTTGCTCAGGTATGGCCCCAGGTCAAGCGCGATTCGCGTCGACCATCCGGCATCGCCGGGGTGTCGGGCGTGGACCTTACTGCAGTTTCCATGCCACACATTGCGGGTATGTCCTCGCGGTGCAGCAGGGCATGTTGTTGCTGGCGCTTCCGCGTTCGGCACAGCCAAGCGATGCCAAATGCCGCTGTCGATGGCGAGCGCGTTGCATCGTGGGGAAATCCATCGCGCCGTCGCCCGGCGTTTTTCGAATGCGATCACGAGTCGTGCCTTGTCTGAGATGGCCATCACCGACGTGACCGGATCGGTACAGTCGCTCGGCCCGATGCGCCCGGATCGCGCGGCGAATGTTTGACGCCTCTGCGTCGCCGTCGGCCGCGATCAGGCGACGCGTCGCTGCAAACGCATGGGTCGAACGGATGACGGCGCGAGTGCGATGCGTTGCCGACCGGGACGAGGCTTATGGGCGCGCGCTTTGCCGACGCTTCGTCACCGCCGCGTTGATGCCCATCCGATTCCTGCGTCAGCGGTGTAGCGCCGCACGCCATCGAGACCGACCTGGCGGACATGCGGTCGCCGCGTTGTCTGCGATGAACGCGGCGGCGGCGGTGCCGGGACACCGCCGCCGCAATGCATCACCAGCTGTAGTTGACGTTGGCGTAGGCGAAGGCGCCGTTGAAGCCGAACGGCGAGGACGTGCTGTACGGCAGATAGGTGCGAGTGCCGGCGCCGGCGCGCGAGCGGTCGGGATACTCGTTGAGCACATTGTCGCCGCCGACGGTCATGCGCCAGCGGCCCAGCGTGTAGGCGGCCGACAGGTCCAGGGTCCATTTGGCCGCATAGGTCTGGTCGGCGGCCGGCGTGGTGCCGAAGTCGGTGAATTCGCCCCAGCGCGT
Source organism: Xanthomonas sp. SHU 308 (assembly GCF_000364645.1). Taxonomy (NCBI): domain Bacteria; kingdom Pseudomonadati; phylum Pseudomonadota; class Gammaproteobacteria; order Lysobacterales; family Lysobacteraceae; genus Xanthomonas; species Xanthomonas sp. SHU 308. Next base: position 5,667 of record NZ_AQOK01000611.1, read on the forward strand.
GGCCGTGGCGGTGAAGGCCCAGGCGCCGGGCGACCATACGCTGCTCAGGAAGAACTTGTCGCGCGGCGAACCGCGGGTGATGCGGCCTATCTCGGCGCGGCCGATCCGCACCGCGGTCGGGTCGATCGCTTCCAGCACCGCCGGGTTGCCGGCGATCTTCTCGATGTCGGTCTTGTTGTAGTTGTAGCCGGCGGTGAGGTCGAGGCTGCTGGCGGGCAGGGCGAGCTTGTAGGTGCCGATCGCGTCCACGCCCTGGGTCTTGGTGTCGATGGCGTTGGTGAAGTAGCGGCCGGCGCCGC
>NZ_AQOK01000612.1:0-16032 GCF_000364645.1 Xanthomonas sp. SHU 308
CTGCAGGTAGTTGCGCACGGCGGTGGAGGTGAGGTTCTCCGAGAGCACGATGCGGTCGTCGATGTCGATGCGGTAGGCGTCGAGGGTGATGTACAGCGCGTCCACCGGCTGCAGCACCAGGCCCAGGCCGTAGTTCTTGGACTTCTCGGCCTTCAGCGGCTCGGCGCCGAGCGCGATCGCCGCCGGGTTGTCGGTGCGGAAGGTGCCGATCTCGAACGGCGTGGCCGCGATGCTGCCGTCGGGCTGGGCGACGTTGATGAAGTTGGTGGCGACCGACTGGAAATACTGCTGCTGCAGCGACGGTGCGCGGAAGCCGGTGGAGACGGTGGCGCGCAACGCGACCTTCGGGCTGAAGGCGTAGCGCAGCGACAGCTTGCCGGTGCCGGTGTCGCCGAAGTCGCTGTAGTTCTCGTAGCGCCCGGCCAGGCCGGCGGAGAACTTGTCGGTGATGTCGCCTTCCAGGTCGAGATAGGCCGAATAGCTGTTGCGATCGTAGTGGCCGGAGTCGCTGGGCTTGAAGCCGGCGAACACCTGCGCGCCCGGCAGCAGCGTGCCATTGGCCGAGGGAATGCCGCCGTTGACGTAGGACGCCGGCGCGCCCGGCGATTCGTTGAATTTCTCGCCTCGCCACTCGGCGCCGAAGGCCAGGGTGACCGGGTAGGCCAGGCCGACTTCCAGCGATTTGCTGAAGTCGGCGTTGAGCACATTTTGGGTGACCTGCAGCGCGCCGGCGTAGAACTCGGTGGGGCTGGCCAGGCCCAGGCTGTTGTTGAGGCTGTGGCGCACGTCGAAACTCAGATCGTTGCGGCCGTAGTTGTAGCTGAGGTCGATGGCCAGGCCGCCGGCGGTGCTGGACTTGACCCCGCCGACCCAGGACACGTCCTTGCTGACGTTGTAGATCTGCGGCAGGAAGCCGTCGGGGTAGATCTCCGGGCGGTTGCGGTTGTCGCCGGACCAGCGGAAGTAACCGTTGGACAGCACCTCGCGGCGGCTGAGCATCGCGTAGGAATAGAAGGTGATGTAGTCGGCCGGGCTGTACTGGCCGTTGTAGGAGACCGCGCCCTGGTCCACGTCGGGGTCGCCGTAGCGCTGCTGCACCTGGCCCTGGTACGGCGTGGCGCGATCGGTCTGGTCCTGGTGCCCGGCCTGCGCGGCGAAGTGCACTGTGCCGGTCTCGGCGAAGGTGAGGCCGGCATCGCCGGAGAGCTGGTACTGCTCGCCGTCGCCGGCGCTGTACTTGCCGTAGCGCCCGGCCAGGCTGCCGCCCGTGCCGCTGCCCTTGAGCACGATGTTGATGACGCCGGCGATGGCGTCGGAACCGTATTGCGCAGAGGCACCGTCGCGGAGCACTTCGATGCGTTCGACCGCGGCGATGGGAATGGTGTTGAGATCGGCCGGCGAGGAGCCGCGGCCCTGCGCGCCGTTGAGGTTGACCAGCGCGGTGGTGTGGTAGCGCTTGCCGTTGACCAGCACCAGCACCTGGTCCGGCGAGAGCCCGCGCAACTGCGCCGGGCGCACCGCATCGGAGCCGTCGGTGATCGCCGGGCGCGGGAAGTTCAGCGAGGGCACCGCGCGCGACAGCGCAGTGGCCAGTTCAGTGGTACCGGTGGACTGTAGCGTCTCCGGCGAGATGATGTCGATCGGCGAGGCCGATTCGGCGACGGTGCGATCGGCCACACGCGTACCGGTGACGATGACGGTGTCCAGCGTTTGCGCGTTGCCGGTGTTCTGCGCTTGGACCGAAACAGCGGACGTCGCCAGGCACAGGGCGACAGCGTGGGCGAGCGGAGTGAGCGTGCGCGTCATGGGGGAGGCGGCTCCAGAAGTGGGGGAGGCGCCGCTGCATGCGCACTCCCCTGTCCCCTGGCGGATGCGACGACGCGACCTAGGGATTACCGGTTGATGTCAATGGAGTCAATATTCCGTTAAGCCGGATGTCGAGGTTGCAATTGCAACCACCGCTGCAGGCGTTGCGGCAGCGCCAATCCCGGGATTTTCCGGGCGTGTAGACAAAACGCTGGCCATGCGCACGGACATGGTGCACGCGGCGGTGCCTGCGCGCGGGTGCTGCGGCGTTTTTCGCAGTGCGATGTGAGGGATGCTGGCTGCGCGGCACGAGGCAGAGCACGGTGTTGGGCGCGTCGCGGTTGCACGAGCGCAGCATCTCGCGAGCAATGCGTATGGCGCTTGTGGAGCGGCTTCAGCCGTGACGAGTGAAGCCCAACGCCAGTTGGCACCTTCATGCGTCGGGACTGGAAGTCCCTCCCACAAGGACGCCCGATCCATGCGCCGGAGGAGCGGCTTCAGCCGCGCCCCATGGACAGCATCGTGCCGCGGCCGGAGCCGCTCCTGCAAAAACGTTCAGGCCGGTGAAAACGTCGCAGGCTGGCGAATCTCCAATCCCCAATCCCCAATTCCCGTCCCAACAACAACAACGGCCCGCAAACCCGGGCCGTCGTCATGCCGTTCAACGCAGGCGCAATCGATGCCCGCGCGTGCGATCACCAGCGGTAATTGATCCGCCCGTACACGTAGGCGCCGTTGAAACCGTACGGCGAGTAGTTGCTGTACGGGAGCATGCCGTAGGTGGAGTTGATCAGGTTGGCGGTCTTGTCCGGGTACTGGTCGAACACGTTGTCCGCGCCCAGCGTCAGCGTCCAGTTGGTGCTCGGCTTGAAGCTGGCCGAGGCGTCGACCACCCAGTCCGCGCCGTAGGTCTGGTCGCGGGCGGCGGTGGCCGAATTGCGCACGGTGAATTCGCCGTAGCGGGTGGCGGCCAGGCTCAGGTCCCACTTCGGCAGCTTCCAGGTGCCGCTGAGGATCAGCTTGTCCTTCGGGTAGCTGTCTTCCAGGCGGCCGATCTCGTCGCGGCCCAGCGTGGTCTGGGTCGAGCCGATCGCGGCCAGCGCCTGCGGCTGGGTCACCGCCTGGGTGATGTCGGTCTTGCTGTAGCCGTAGCTGGCGGTGAGGTCCAGCGTGCTGGCCGCCAGCGGGATGCTGTAGGTGCCGACCACGTCGACGCCGCGGGTGCGGGTGTCGGCGGCGTTGCTGAAGTAGCGCACGCTGGTGACGTTGCTGTAGCCGAGCTGGCGCAGTTTGCCCAGCACCGCCGCATCGTTGAGGTTGGACGACAGCAGGATGCGGTCGTCGATCTCGATCTGGTACGCGTCCACGGTCAGGTACAGGCGCTCGACCGGCTGCAGCACCAGGCCCAGGCTGTAGGACAGCGAGGTCTCGGCCTTCAGCGGCGCGGCGCCCAGCGCCTGGGCCACGGCGCTGTTCACCGGGAAGGTGCCGGATTCGAAGAAGCTGCCGTTGATGTAGCTGCTGGTCACCGCCTGGTACTGCTGCTGCGCCAGCGACGGCGCGCGGAAGCCGCTGGCGACGGTGCCGCGCAGCGCCACCTTGTCGGTGAACGCGTAGCGCGCCGATAGCTTGCCGGAGGTCTTGCTGCCGAAATCCGAGTAGTCCTCGTAGCGGCCGGTGAGACCGGCGGAGAACTTGTCGGTGAGGTCGGCTTCCAGCCCCGCGTACACCGCGTAGTTGTGGCGGTCCGAATGCACGGCGTTGAGCGGCGCGAAGCCGGCGAAGCCCTGCGCGCCGCCGGTGGTGCCGGTGTACGAGGCCGGCTCGCCGGGCGACTGGTTCCACTTCTCCTGGCGGTACTCGGCGCCGAAGGACAGCGTCACCGGATAGGCCAGGCCCCATTCCAGCGGCTGGGTGAAGTCGGCATTGACCGCGTTCTGGGTGTACTCCAGCGCGCCGTCGTAGAAGCGACTCGGGCTGTCGACGCCGAGGCTGTAGTTGATGCTGTTGGCGGTGTGGAAGTCGACCTTGTTGTAGCCGTAGTTGTAGCTGACGTCCCAGGCGAAGCCGCCGGCGGTGCTGCCCTTCAGGCCGGCGACCAGCGAGCGGTCCTTGGAGTACTGCTCGATCTGCGGCACGTAGCCATCGGGGTAGACCTGCGCCAGCAGCGCGGTCTGGCCGTTGTGGTTGCGCGAGCGGTAGAACGCGAACGAGGTGATGTCGCGGTTGCTGGCGATCGCGGTCGCGTAGCCGGTGAGGTTGTCGCTGAAGCGGAACTCGCCGTTGGCCGAGACCGCGGTGGCGTCGACCTTGGGGTCGCCGTAGACGAAGGTGGTCTGGCCGATGCCGGGATAGTTGCCGGTGTTCGGCGCGGTGCCCTGGTAGGGACCGGCGCGGTTGGTGGCGTCCTGCTGGCTGATTTGCCCGGCCACGTGCAGGCTGCCGCGGCCGTCGCCGAAGCCGACCCCGGTATCGCCGGAGAGCTGCGACTTGGCGCCGTCGCCGGCCGAGTACTTGCCGTGCTCCACAGCCAGGCTGCCGCCTTCGCCGGCGCCCTTGAGCACGATGTTGACCACGCCGGCGATGGCGTCGGAGCCGTACTGCGCCGAGGCGCCGTCGCGCAGCACTTCCACCCGCTCGATCGCGGCGATCGGGATCGCGTTGAGATCCACCGCCGAGGCGCCGCGGCCGATGGTGCCGTTGACGTTGATCATCGCCGAGGTGTGGCGGCGCTTGCCGTTGACCAGCACCAGCACCTGGTCGGGCGAGAGCCCGCGCAACTGCGCCGGGCGGATGCCGCTGGTGCCGTCGGTCAGCGCCGGACGCGGGAAATTCAGCGAGGGCAGGGCGCGCGACAGCGCGGTCGCCAGTTCCGAGGTGCCGGTGGCCTGCAGTGCCTCCGGGGTGATGATGTCGATCGGCGATTGCGACTCGGCGACGGTGCGGTCGCTGACGCGGGTGCCGGTGACGATGACCGTATCCAATGTGCTGGGCGTGCTCGGCGCGTCGGACGCGGTCTGGGCGAAGGAAGGGGCGGCGAGGGCGGCGAGCACGGCGCTCGCCAGCAGCGACAACGGACGGTTCATAAAAACTCCAGCAGGTGCCGAAACGGCAGGCGGGGCGTGCGGCGACCGGCAGGGCCGGCAGGCCGCGTCCTCAGGGATGTCTAATTATTTTTTAACATGCGTGCTGCGTCGCAGGATGCAAGCGCATGTTCTTATTCCATTGCGTTCTAAGGGGCGGCAAAACGCCGCGCGCCGCCGTCCGCAATGGGAAGGCACGCACAACGTCCCGGTAGCGTCCGCGCCCACCGGGACAGCTGCGGCATAGGCCTGTCGTCTGCGCGAGTCGCGCGTGGCGGACGTCGTCGCCCATCGCGGCGACGCCCGCCAGGGTCGCTCAGAAGCGGTAGCTCACCCGCCCGTACCAGTAGCGCCCGTTGAAGCCGAACGGCGACAGCGGCGAGTACTGCAGGCCGTTGGGGCGGTCGTCGTAGATGTTGTTGAGCGCGGTCCGGGTCGGGTACTGGTTGGTGACGTTGTCGGCGCCGACGGTGAAGGTCAGGTCGCGCCAGGCGTAGCTGGTGGACAGATTGAGCAGCCAGCGCGCCGCGAACGCCTGGTCCTGGTTGCCGTCGGCGTCGTCGCCGCGGCGGGTGATGGCGCCGTAGCGGGTGGCGTCGCCGTGCAGGGTCCAGCCGGCCAGGCTCCAGTCGCCGCTGAGCACGTACTTGGTGCGCGGCGTCGCGTCGGTCAGCAGGCCCTGGCTGGCGCGGCCGAAGTTCGGATCGGAGATCTCCAGGATCTCGATCTTGTTGTAGTTGGCGCTGAAACTGAGGTTGAGCGTGCCGGCGCGGTCGAGGTCGAGCAGGTAGTTGCTCACCCAGTCCACGCCGCGGGTGCGGGTGGTGGCGCCGTTGACGAAGAACTGCGCGGCGCTGACCTGGCCGATCGGCACGGCCAGCGAGATCTGGTCCGAATACAGGATCTGGTCCCAGATGCGGATCTGGTACAGGTCCAGGGTGGAATTGAAGCCGCCGCCGGGCTGCCAGACCGCGCCGATGCTGTAGTTGGTGGATTTCTCCGGCGACAGCGGCTTGGCGCCGAGCGCGATGGCCACCGGATCGGAGGTGCGGTAGGTGCCGATCTGGCTGAGCACGCCGTCCACCGGCAGGGTCACCACCGAGGCGTAGTTCTGTTGCGCCAGCGAGGGCGCACGGAAGCCGTTGGAAATCGTGCCGCGCACGGCGAAGGCGTCGTTGAGCTGGTAGCGCGCCGACAGCTTGCCCGAGCGGGTGGTGCCGGCATCGCTGTAGTCCTCGTAGCGTGCGGCCACGCCGCCGGACAGGCGCTCGCTCAGGTCCGCTTCCAGGTCCGCGTACACCGCCTTGCTGTGGCGCTGGAACTGTCCCGCCACGGTCGGCGACAGGCCGGGGAACACTTGCGAACCGCCCGGATACGGTGCGCCAGTGTCCGGGTTGATGGCGTTCGGGTCGAAGTAGATCGAGGTGGGCGAGCCGGCCAGCACGGCGTACTTGTCCTGCCGGTACTCGGCGCCGAAGGCGAGGTTGACCGGATAGGCCAGGCCCCAGTCCAGGGACTTGCTGAAATCGGCGTTGAGCGCGTTCTGCTCGTTGCGGAAACCGCCGGCGTTGAAGCGCGTCGGCGAGGCGCCGGTGCTCCAGTACAGGTTGGTGTTGATGGTGTTGCGCAGGTCGAAGGTGACGTCGTTCTTGCCGTAGTCGGCGGAGACGTCCCAGGTCCAGCCGCTGTCGGTGCTGCCCTTGACGCCGAGCACCGCGGCGCGGTCGTTGGACGGGTTGTAGATCTGCGGCAGGAAGCCGTTGGGGTAGACCGCCGGCACGTTGCGGTCGCTGTTGTCCCAGGCGCGGTAGTAGCCGTTGGACAGCACCTCGCGGCGGCTGACGTTGGCGTAGCCGTACAGGTCGACGTGCGGGGTGAGCGCGTAGCCGAAGTTGACCAGCCCCTGATAGGTCTTCAGCGCGGGGTCGCCGTAGCGCTCGTAGGGAACGCCGCTGGGGTTGGCGGCCCCGGCCAGGGTGGTGGCCTTGTCGGTGTTCTCGGCGCGGTTGGTGTTCATCGCGTTGAGGTAGTTCCACGACACCCGCACCCAGCCCGGCGCCTCGCCGCCCGGCGCGCCGCCGAAGGCCAGCCCGTAGGAGCCGTCGATGCCGTTCTGCGCGCCGTCGCCCTTGTCCATGATGCCGCCGCTGACCGCGACGCTGTTGCTGCCGGCCTTGGCGCCGTGCTTGAGCACGATGTTGATGACGCCGGCGATGGCGTCGGAACCGTATTGCGCGGAGGCGCCGTCGCGCAGCACTTCGATGCGCGCGATCGCCGACATCGGAATCGAATTGAGGTCGGCCGGCGCCGAGCCGCGCCCGACCGACGGGTTGTAGTTGACCAGCGAGGTGGTGTGGTAGCGCTTGCCGTCCAGCAGCACCAGCACCGCGTCCGGCGACAGGCCGCGCAGGGTCGCCGGGCGCAACGCGTCGTTGCCGTCGTTGATCGCCGGGCGCGGGAAGTTCAGCGACGGCAGCAGCTTGCCGAGCGCGCTGGCGAGGTCGCTGGCGCCGGTGGCCTGCAGCGCCTCGGGTGCGATGATGTCGATCGGCGATTGCGATTCGGCCACCGTGCGGTCGGCGATGCGGGTGCCGGTGACGATGATGTTGTCCAGCGTCGTCGGCGCCTGCTGGGACTGGGCGAGGCTGTTGCCGGAGGCGAGCACGAGCAGGACGGCACGGACGAGGGGGAGGCGGCGTTGCGTCATCGGGCGGAGACTCCTGGCTGGGGGATTGGCGCGGGTCTGGCGATTTCCGGTGGGGCGGGGTGGATGCTGCGGTGCAGCGTGTGCCATCGGATTGAAATCCGTTTTTCACATGGACGCGTATACAAAAACGGACCTGGGTCGGGTTTTCGCGGCGGCCCGCGCGCCGCCCCGGACCATGCCGCATTGCCGTCCCGGGTGGGCCGGGGCGGGCGAAGCGGCTACACTTCCGCCTCGCTAGCCGAGTGCCCTGCCTTGATTTCCCTACGTAATTTCGCCTTGCGCCGCGGCGAGCGGCTGTTGCTGTCCAATGTCGACCTCACCCTGCATGCCGGTTACCGGGTGGGTGTGGTCGGCCGCAACGGGGCCGGCAAGTCCAGCCTGTTCGCGGCGGTGAAGGGCGAACTGGAGGCCGACAAGGGCGACGTCGACCTGCCCGGCAAGGTGCGCATCGCCAGCGTCGCCCAGGAAACCCCGTCGCTGCCGGACCCGGCGCTGAGCTTCGTGCTCGGCGGCGACACCGCGGTGGCCGCGGTACTCGCCGAAGAGGCCGAGGCGACCGCGCGCGAGGACTGGGAGGCGGTCGCCGCCGCCCACACCAAGATGGCCGAGATGGGCGCCTACGACGCCGATGCGCGCGCCGGCAAGCTGCTGCACGGCCTTGGCTTCCCGGCCGAGACCCATCACCGCGCGGTGTCCTCGTTCTCCGGCGGCTGGCGCGTGCGCCTGAACCTGGCGCGCGCGCTGATGATGCCCAGCGACCTGCTGCTGCTCGACGAACCGACCAACCACCTCGACCTGGACGCGGTGTACTGGCTGGAGCAGTGGCTGCTGAAATACCCGGGCACGCTGCTGCTGATCTCGCACGACCGCGAGTTCCTCGACAACGTCGCCACCCACACCCTGCATCTGCACAACGGCGGCGCCAAGCTGTACACCGGCGGCTACACCGATTTCGAGCGGCAGCGCGCCGAGCAGTTGCGCCAGCAGCAGATCGCGCACGAGAAGGAACAGGCCGAGCGCGCCCACCTGCAGAGCTTCATCGACCGCTTCAAGGCCAAGGCCTCCAAGGCGGCGCAGGCGCAGAGCCGGATGAAGCGCCTGGAGAAGCTGGCCGGCACCGAGGCGGTGCGCGCCGAGCGCGAGTTCCGCATCGAACTGGCGCCGCCGGCCAAGCTGCCGTTCTCGCTGATCCGCCTCAATCACGCCGAGGCCGGTTACGGCGCCGACGCGGTGATCCTGCACAACGTCGGCTTCGGCCTGGAGGCCGGTCAGCGCATCGGCCTGCTCGGCCCCAATGGCGCCGGCAAGACCACCCTGGTCAAGACCCTGGTCGGCGAACTGCCGCCGATCGCCGGCGAGCGCATGGCGCATCCGGACCTGCGTATTGGCTACTTCGCCCAGCACACGGTGGAGTCGCTGCACGAAGGCCAGTCGCCGATGGACCACATGCGCGAGATCGACAAGGACGCCAGCAACCAGGCGTTCCGCGATTTCCTCGGCAAGTGGAATTTCCCCGGCGACCGAGCGTTCGAGCCGGTCGACGGCTTCTCCGGCGGCGAGCGCGCGCGCCTGGCGCTGGCGCTGATCGCTTGGCAGCAACCCAACGTACTGCTGCTCGACGAACCGACCAACCACCTCGACCTGGAGATGCGCGAGGCGCTGGCCGAGGCGCTGAGCGATTTCGAGGGCGCGATCGTGATGGTCTCGCACGACCGCCACCTGATCGGCCTGGTCTGCGACACCTTCTGGCGCGTGGCCGACGGCGTGGTCGAACCGTTCGACGGCGACCTCGACGCCTATGCCGCGTGGCTGCGCACCCGCCCCGCCGCGCAGGGCACCAAGCAGAAACTGGCCGAGGCTGCGCCGACCCCGCCGCCGCCGGTCAAGCCGCTGCCGGCGAAGAAGCCGCCGAACCCGCACAAGCTGGCGGCCGCGGAGAAGCGCGTGGGCGAGCTGGAAGCGGCGCTGGCCGAGCTCGACCGGCAGCTCGCCGATCCCAAGCACTACGCCGATGCGGAAAAGATGGCGGTGCTGGGCCGCGAGCGCGAGGCCGCCGCGCGCGACCTGGCCCAGGCCGAGCAGGCGTGGATGGAGTTGATCGACGGCGCCTGAGCCGCGGTGGATCTCGCCATTGCCGGTGTGTGCCGGCGAGCACGGACGATCCACGTCGAGCTGACGGTTCCTTCTCCCTGCGGGACCATGGCCCCCTTTTCGGGGGAAGGTGCCCCAAGGGGGCGGATGAGGTGCGGGTGCCGGGGGACTCGGAGTGGCCGGCCGTGCGTGCCGGCGTACCCTCACCCCAACCCCTCTCCCGGTGGGAGAGGGGCTTCAATCGCTTCTTCACGCCGCTCCAGGCGAGGCCGGAACGTGAGCCGGCGTACCCGGTGTGGGAGAGGCTTCAGCCCCGACGTCGCATCGCCTCAGCCAACGGCAAGTCCCACCTGCATCGCCTGCGCCAGCGCCCAGGGCTGCGCGCGCGCCGGACATGCCGTGCAGGATGAGGACGATCGCATCCGCCGACGCGCGCGGCGCCGGCCCGTGCCGCTCAGGCGGCGGCGCTGGCCACGACCAGCAGGCCGCCAGCGATCGCCGCCCAGTCCAGCGGCGTGCGCGAGCGCAGGCTCTGCAGCGAGGGGCGGGCGGTCGGCGTCGGCCGCAGGCCGGCCTTCAGCGCCATCAGTGCCAGACCAGCGGCGCTGAGCGCCCAATGCCATTCGCTGGCGCCGCCGCGCAGGAAGTAGGCCAGATGCAGCACACACAGGCAGCCCAGGACGGCCGCCAGCACGACGTCACGCGAGACCAGGCCCGGACGGGCGGTCAGGACAGCACGGTTCATCAGCATGTTTCCCCCGAAACGGTCAGCGCCATCCCCGGCGCACAGTGCGACTGCGACCAGGATCATATTTCGGGCCTGCCCGGCCGCCAAGCGGCAGTGCACAAATTCTTCACATTACTGTCAGGCCTTGCTGGTATGCGAAGCAAGGTGCATGCCGGCGTGTGCCCAAGCGCTCCCGGCGCCCAATGCGGCGGCAGCGGTGTCGCTCAGTCGGCCAGTGCGGCCTGCTCGGCCAGCAACCACTCGCGCAAGCGTCGGGCGGCGTCGCTTTCCGCGCGCGAGCGCAGCCGGGTCAGCCAGTAGCGGCCCAGGTCGATGCGGGTGCTGAACGGACAGACCAGCCGCCCGGCATCCAGGTCCTGGGCGAACAGCCGCAGCGGCAGCAAGGCCACGCCGTGGCCGGCCGCGGCGATGCTGGCCAGGGTCAGCGAGGCATCGCAGATCGGGCCGCCGGCCTGCACCTCAGGCGCGCCGGCGGCCTGCAGCCAGCGCGGCCATTCGTCCAGCCGGTAGGAGCGCAGCAGGGTGGTCCTGGCGAGGTCCGCAGACGTGCGCAGCAGCGGCGCCAGTGCCGGCGCGCACACCGGCGCGAACGGCGCGTCCAGGATCGGCGTGGCGTGCTGCCCCTGCCAGTCGCCATCGCCGAAACGGATCGCCAGGTCCAGGCCTTCGCCGGCCAGGTCGACCCGGTTGTTGTGGGTGTACACGCGCAGTTCGATGTCCGGGTGCGCGGCGTGGAAGGCGTCCAGCCGCGGCAGCAGCCAGCCCACCGCGAAGGTGCCGACCGCGCCCACGCTCAGCGTCTCGCGATAGCGACCGCCGGCGAAGCGCTGCAGCGTCCCGGCGATGCGGTCGAAGGCCTCGGTCAGCACCGGATGCAGGCGCAGGCCTTCGTCGGTCAGGGCGACGCCGCGCGGCAGGCGCTGGAACAGCACCACACCCAGGCGCGCCTCCAGTTGCTTGATCTGGTGGCTGAGCGCGGCCTGGGTCACGCACAGCTCGGCGGCGGCACGGGTCAGGTTCTGGTGCCGCGCCGCGGCCTCGAAGGCGCGCAGGGCGTTCAACGGCAGATGCGGACGGATCATCGCCAGGTATCAATTCGGCTCATGGGTGCGATTGAATAACCTCGCTGGTGGGGGTGGGTCAATGCGGCCATCATCCTGGCTCCCGACGGAGGTGGACGATGCTGACGAGACGACGGTTCCTGCAGGGTGTGGGAATGGGCGCGAGCCTGCTGGTCGTGGCTGGTGCACAGGAAAAAAACGCGAAAAACCCGACGCCGACGCTACAACTGCGGCTGGCCGAGATCGAGCGTCGCAGTGGCGGCCGGCTCGGCGTGAGCCTGCTCGACGGCGGCGGCGCAACGCTCGGCGGACAGCGCCAGGACGAGCGCTTCCCGCTGTGCAGTACCTTCAAATTTCTATTGGCAGGGGCGGTGCTGCAGCGGGTCGACCGCGGTGAACTGGCCCTGGAGCGGCGCGTGCCGGTGCGCAAGGCGGATCTGCTGGCGAATGCGCCGGTGTCCGAGCGTCATGTCGGCGGCACGCTCAGCGTGGTCGAACTGTGCCGCGCGGCGATGATCTACAGCGACAACACCGCGGCCAACCTGCTGCTGCCGCTGGTCGGCGACCCGCCCGGGGTGACCCGCTTCCTGCGTGCGCTGGGCGATACGCAGACCCAACTGGACCGCAACGAGCCGGGCATGAACGAATTCGTCGCCGGCGATCCGCGCGACACCACCACGCCGGCGGCGATGGCGGCGACGATGCGTGCCTTGTTGCTCGGCGAGGTGCTGCAGCCGGTCTCGCGGCAGCGCCTGATTGCTTGGATGCGCGACAACCGTACCGGCAACGACTGCCTGCGCGCCGGCCTGCCGGCGGGCTGGCAGATCGGCGACAAGACCGGCAGCAACGGCACCGATACCCGCAACGACATCGCCATCGTCTGGGCGCCGGGACGGCCCACGCCGCTGCTGCTGACCGCCTATCTCAACGGCGCCACGGTCGACAGCGCCGCGCGCGATGCGACGCTGAAAGCGGTGGCGCAGGCGGTCGTGGCCTCGCTGCCTGCGCAGACGCTGCGTACTGGCTAGGCGCGTTGCGCGCTGTCGCGCCGGATGCAGGTCGATCTCCCGTAGGCGCGGCTTCGGCCGCGACAGGTTTTATCGCGAAGGTCCGTCGCGGCTGATCCTACGAGCGGGAACCGCAGCCATGCGTACGAGACGCTGCTCGCGATCATCGGCGACGCCACGTGTCGATGCCGCGCGCGACCGCCCGCGTTGTACCAACGGCCACGGCCACCGCGGCCGTGCTCACTGATCGTGCGGTCCCTTTCATTCCCACCCCTGTTCGGAGCGTCCCATGCGTCGATTCGTTTGCTGTTCGTTCGCCATCGCCCTCGGGCTGTTCGCCCACGCCGCGCAGGCGCGGGTCTGGGAACCCGCACCGGGCCACGTGCAGGTGCCGATCTGGCCCGGCGCGGTGCCGGATGCGCTGCCGCATCCGAAGCCGGAAACGGCTGGGCCCGGGGCCAGGATCGACAACGTCAGCCGGCCGACCATGACCGTGTACCCGGCGCAGGGCCACAACACCGGCGCCGCGGTGGTGGTGTTTCCCGGCGGCGGCTACCAGATGCTGGCGATGGACCTGGAGGGCACGGAGATCTGCGACTGGCTGGTCTCGCGTGGCATCACCTGCGTGCTGTTGAAGTACCGCGTGCCGAACTCCGGGCCGACCTGGGTCAACGACCGGCGTTACTACCCCAAGGTGCAGACCGCGCTGCAGGACGCGCAGCGCACGCTGGGCCTGGTGCGCCAGCAGGCCGCCACCTGGGGCGTGGACCCGCACAAGATCGGGGTGATGGGCTTTTCCGCCGGCGGCCACCTTGTGGCCGCGACCAGTACGCATTTCGCCAAGCGCACCTATCCGCTGGTGGATGCCGCCGACCGCGTGAGCTGCCGCCCGGATTTCGCCATCGCCGTGTATCCCGGCCATCTGTGGGTGCACGAGGACGAGGACGACGACACCCGCGATTTCACCGATCTGGCCCTGCGTCCGGACATCCGCGTCGCCGCCGACACCCCGCCGACCTTCCTGCTGCAGGCGCAGGACGACTATGTCGACGGCATCTCGCAGGTGCTGGCGTACTACGTCGCACTCAATCATGCCGACGTGCCGACGGAAATGCATATCTACGCCCAGGGCGGCCACGCCTTCGGCCTGCGCGCCAAGCACCTGCCGATCGCACAGTGGCCGCAGCTGGTGGAGACCTGGCTGCGGACGATCGGGGTGCTTGAGGGCCGGGATTAGGGATTCGGGATTCGGGATTGGCAAGAGCGTGTCAGCGCGCGGATTGCGCTTTCACGAATCCCCAATCCCAAATCCCGGACGTTGTCACGAATCCCCAATCCCGAATCCCCAATCCCGCCCGCCTCAGACGGGTCCGGGGCCTTGATAGTTGGGCGGGCTCTCCTGATACAGCCGCGCCGCGCCGCCCATCGCCGGGTCGCTGATGCCGGGCTTGCCGGTTTCCACGCGGCCGGCCAGGCGCTGGCGAGCGTTGTCCTGGATCAGCCACAGGTCGTACCAGCCGCCGCTCGGCTTGGCATTCCAGCGAATGCGCTGCTCGGCGCCGGGCGCCAGCGTCACCCGTTGGCGCGGTTGTGCCTGGGCGTAGGCGGCCGGTTCCAGGGACACCTCGAGTGGCGCGGCACCCGGATTGCGCAGGACCAGGCACAGCGCCTGCGTGTCGGTCGGCTCCTGGACGATCTCGGCCTGCAGCAGCGGGGCGCTGAGGTCGCCACAGTAGTGGCGGTGGAAGCCGTTGGGGCCGAGCAGCCACAGGTCGTAGCTGCCGTCGTAGGTGGTCCAGGTGCCGTCCAGGGTCGCGCCGGTATCCACCGTGTAGCGGCGTGGGATCGCGTCGAGGAGGTAGCGGTCGTAGACGTGCAGCACCGCCGCTGCGCCGGTGTTGGCCATGCGCAACTGCACCTCGCCGCGCTCCGGCACGTGCTGCAACTGCACCGTCGGCCGATACGGCAAGGCACGTGCGCGGCGCACGCCGAACGCCTGGCGCGGTGCCTGCAACTGCGCCGGCAGCGGTGGCACTGCGTGGTCGTGCAACGCCGCGGCGCGCGCGGCCGCCTCGCGCACATCCGGCAGGTCGGCGACGAACGGGCGAGTATCGGCCTGGCGGAAATCGAAGGCGTCGAGCAGGTCGCCGCAGACCGCGCGGCGCCAGGCGCTCACGCCGCTGGCGGCGACGCCGAAGCGGCGCTCCAGCAGGCGCAGCACCGAGGTGTGGTCATAGACCTGCGAATCCACCCAGCCGCCGCGGCTCCATGGCGAGATCACGTACATCGGCACGCGCGGGCCGAGGCCGTAGGGGCGGCCGCGCAGTTCGGGTGGGTCCGCCTTGGCATCGCCCGGCGCCGGGTGCAGATGGTATTCGCCGTCGGTGGCGACGCTGGAGGCGCCGGCCCAGCCGCCAGCCGCGGTCACGGCCGGATCGAGCGAGGGCGAGGGCGAGGGCGGCGCCGGCGGCGGCACGTGGTCGAAGAAGCCGTCGTTCTCGTCGAACATCAGCAGCAGCGCGGTGCGCGCCCACACCTTGGGATCGGCGGTCAGCGCATCGAGCACGCGCGCGGTGTAGGCCGCGCCCTGCGCCGGGCTGGACGGATCGGGATGCTCGCTGCCGGCGGCGTCGGCGATGATGAAGCTCACCGACGGCAGCCGCGCAGCCAGCACGTCCTCGCGCAACTGGGCGAGGCTGCGGCTGCTGACGCCACGCGCGCGCAGTTGCGGATCGTGCCCGGGCGCACCGCGCCAGGCCGCGCGGAACGGCGCGAAGCCGGCCAGCGGGTTGTCGGTGAAGTTGTCGGCCATGTCCTGGTAGATCTGCCAGGACACGCCGGCCTGCTGCAGCGCCTCGACATAACTGGGCCAGCGATAGTCGTCCGGGTCGCCGCCCAGTTCCGGGAAGTTGTCGTGCGAGTTGGCGATCGCCGGGCCGCCGGCGCGCGCATGCGGATCGTTCTGCCCGGTCCACAGGAACACGCGGTTCGGATTGGTGCCGGCCTGGATCGCGCAGTGGTAGGCGTCGCAAATGGTGAAGGCGTCGGCCATGGCGAACTGGAACGGCAGGTCGTCGCGTTCGTAGTAGGCCAGCGCGTGGTCGCGCTTGGCCGCCGGCCATTGGCCCATGCGGCCGTGGTCCCAGGCCTGCTGCGCGTTCGGCCAGGTGTGCGGGGTGCCCTGCACGCGCATGGTGGCGAAGTCGTGTGCGGTGCGCAGCGGGAACGGCGCGAGCTGGCGGCTGCCGTCGGCGCTGGGCTGCAGCCACACCGTGCGCGGTGCGGTGTCGGGCAGCGGCGGGGCGGGGATCGGGAAACGGTCGCCGAAGCCGCGCACGCCGGGCAGGCTGCCGAAGTAATGGTCGAAGGCGCGGTTCTCCTGCATCAGGATCACCACGTGCTGCAGGTCGTCCAGGGTGCCGCTGCGCACGTCCGGGGCGATCGCCGCGGCGCGGGCGATGCTCGGCGGCAGCAGGGCAGCGGCGCTGGCGGTGAGGCCGGCGCGGAGCAGCCGGCGGCGGGGCTGGGC
>NZ_AQOK01000613.1:0-1902 GCF_000364645.1 Xanthomonas sp. SHU 308
GCCGGTGACAGGTCGACCATGAGGGCGCTGCGACGCCGCGCTGTTGGCTGTCTTCAGCGGCGTGTCGCGTTTGCTGCGACATGGCCTGTGCAGTGCGGGGGCTGGGATCGCACGCGGCCTGTGCCATCGCGGTGCGAGCGATTGGCACGCCAGCGCTCCGTGATGGCACAGCACACGGCCGACCCGGCATCATCGCCGCTGCCGCCGCCGGCGGGTCCCACCGGAATCTCCTGCCCGATGAGCCACGAACTGATCTACCTGTTGCTGATCTTCGCCCTGCTGGTGATCCCGCGCGCGCTGCAACGCTTCAAGATGCCGGCGCCGCTGACCTGCCTGCTGTTCGGCATCATCGCGATGCTGGCGATGGGGCCGCGCGCGCACGACCCGGTGGTGACCCTGCTGGCGACGCTCGGCATCTCTTCGCTGTTCCTGTTCGCCGGCCTGGAAGTGGACCCGAAGGCGCTGCGTCGCGGCTTGTGGCCGCTGCTGCTGCACCTGGTGGTGCGTGGCGGCACCCTGTTCGGCGTCGGCTGGCTGGCCTGGCGCTACGCCGGGCTGTCGTGGCAGGCGGCCGGATTGCTGGCGCTGGCCCTGCTGACCCCCTCCACCGGTTTCATCATCGAGTCGCTGGGGCGGCTGGGGCTGGACGAAGAAGAGCGCTTCTGGGTCACCAGCAAGGCCATCGCCGGCGAACTGCTGGCGCTGGCGGCGCTGTTCGTGATCCTGCAGGCCGGCGATCCCTGGCAGATGGGCCTGTCCAGCCTGGCGCTGCTGGCGATGCTGGTCGGCCTGCCGCTGCTGTTCGTGGCCCTGGGGCGCTGGGTGGCGCCGCAGGCGCCGGGGTCGGAGTTCTCGCTGCTGGTGATGGTCGGCCTGATCGCCGCCTACATCACCTATTCGCTGGGCGTGTACTACCTGGTCGGTGCGTTCATCGCCGGGCTGGTGGCGCGGCTGCTGCGCCAGCGCATGCCGCTGCTGGCCTCCGACGAGAACCTGCAGGCGGTGCGCCTGTTCGCTTCGTTCTTCGTGCCGTTCTACTTCTTCAATGCCGGCACCAAGGTGCCGAGCGGGGCACTGAGCCTGCAGGCGCTGGGCCTGGGCCTGGCCCTGACCGCCTGCGTGCTGCCGCTGCGCATCGGCATCCTCTGGCTGCAGCGGCGGGTGCTGTTCGGCGAAGGCGCGCGCAGCAGCCTGCGGGTGTCGCTGGCGCTGTCGCCGACGCTGATCTTCACCCTGGTGCTGGCCGGCATTCTGCGCGACCGCTTCGCCATCGCCGACGCGCTGTTCGGCGCCCTGCTGCTGTACGCGGCCCTGACCACGCTGCTGCCGGCGCTGCTGCTGCGCATGCCGTTCGACGTCAGCCCGCTGGAGGCGGCGCCGGCCGCGCCGACCGATCCCGCGTCGGCGCAGGCACCGACGGCGCCGGACGAGCCGGTGGCCGAGGCGCCGTTGGCGGACGCACCGACGCCGCCTGCCGGCGTGCCGGAAACGGCGCCGCGGCCCCAGCCCGGGCCGGCGTGATGAGCGGGGACGCTTGAAAGCCTGCGTGCGGCCCCCATACTGGCCGCCTCCGTTGCTCTCGCGTTTTTGCCGCCATGCCGATCTACGCTTTCCAATGTGCCGCATGCGGTCACAGCTTCGACCGCCTGCAGAAACTGTCCGATCCGGATCCCGAGACCTGTCCGTCCTGCGCCGCCCCGGCGGTCAAGCGCCAGCTCACCGCACCGGCGTTCCGCCTGTCGGGCAGCGGCTGGTACGAGACCGACTTCAAGAAGGATGGCGACAAGAAGCGCAACCTGGCCGAGTCGGGGAGTACGGCCAGCAGCGGGGACAGCAAGCCCGCGGCCGCCGCGACGACGTCCGACGCGCCGGCCAAGCCCGCTGCGGCGGCCACGCCTGCCG
>NZ_AQOK01000614.1:0-310 GCF_000364645.1 Xanthomonas sp. SHU 308
CGGCCGATGCCAGCAGCGAGAAAAGCATCGCCATGGGCGAGGTGGCCAAAGCCTATGGCGGCGCCAGCATCGCCATGGGCTACAAGGCTAGTTCCTCAGGCAGCAGCGGCATCGCCATCGGCAATGCCGCCGCTGCCAGCAGCGAGAAAAGCATCGCCATGGGCTACGCGGCCACTTCCGCAGGTGGCAGCGGCATCGCCATCGGCAATGACGCCGATGCCAGCGGCGACAAAGCCGTGGCGCTGGGCAAGGGTGCGACGGCGGCGCAGGCTGGCGCGGTGGCGCTGGGCAGCGGCAGCAGCACGGCCGC
>NZ_AQOK01000615.1:0-517 GCF_000364645.1 Xanthomonas sp. SHU 308
CGGGGCGCTGGCGGCGCCGGGGCTGGGCTGCTGCGCGCAGGCGGCCAGCGGCACGGTCAGCGCCAGCAGGCCCAACAGATGGTGGCGGATACGGTGAGTCATCGGACGCAAGCCTCCGGTTCGGGAAGGGGAACAACGAGGGGACGAAGCAACGGGGACCACGCGCCGGAATGAGGCACGGACGCCTGCCGGCGCGCGGGGTCAGGGTTGCGGATGCAGCGGCGGGTTGGCCACGGCGTCGGCAGGCAATCGGGGTTCGAACGGATAGAACGCCGCCGGGTCCGCGCCGCTGTGCGGGAAGCTGGCGGTGAACTCGCTCCCGGCATCGGCGGATGGCAGCGTCGAGCGCGGCCACGGCCGGGCCTGCAGCGGCGTCGCCGGATGCCCGAACGGATCGCTGGCGCGTTGCGCGACCATCGTCGGCGGCGCGACCGGCGCCACGAACGGCGTCTGCGCCGGCGCCTTGGCCTGCGGTTTGGTAGGCGCCGCTGCGGCATAGGCGCGCTCGGCCGGGACA
>NZ_AQOK01000616.1:0-451 GCF_000364645.1 Xanthomonas sp. SHU 308
TGGTGCCCGGCCAGGCCGCCGTGGTCGTGCGCGACCGCGCTGTGGCCGAGCAGCGGCTGCAGCGCCTGGGCGTCGTCGGGCTGCAATGCGTCGCCGGGGCCGGCGGCCTGCAGGATCGCGGCGAGCACGTCGCCGGCTTCCACCGAGGGCAACTGGTCGGCGTCGCCGAGCAGGATCAGTTGCGCGCCGTCGGCCACGGCGTTGACCAGCTTGCACATCAGCGGCAGGTCGACCATGGAGGCTTCGTCGATCACGATCAGGTCGAACGGCAGCGGATTGTCGGCGTCGTGGCGGAAGCGCGGCAGGTCGGGGATGACGCCGAGCAGGCGATGCAGGGTGCTGGCGCCGGCCGGCAGGGCCTCGGCCAGGGTGGGATCGACGCCGTCGGCGAGTGCGCGCGCCACCGCGGCGCGCAGGCTCTCGGCCATGCGTTCGGCGGCGCGGCCGGTGG
>NZ_AQOK01000617.1:0-348 GCF_000364645.1 Xanthomonas sp. SHU 308
GGGAGGGACTTCAGTCCCGACGCGACGAACTAAAAGCATCGCAATTGAGGCCGTTCTGCAGCGGAGGCCTCAGCGGCGACATAGAGGGGCGCGCGTTTTCTACGGTCTTCTCCACACTTCGGGATGATCTCCCGAGCGATTCCAGCACAGCGCGTCGGGGCTGAAGCCCCTCCCACAGGGCAGTGACCAAGCGCTACCGGCGGTCCGGGATTAGTGCTGCCGATCGCTTCGCATGCATTCGGTACACATCAGCCGATCTGCATAAAACCAGACAGTGCATCTGCGCACCAGGTACAGCAGATGCGTCCCGTGTGGGAGGGACTTCAGTCCCGACGCGACGAACTAAAA
>NZ_AQOK01000618.1:0-553 GCF_000364645.1 Xanthomonas sp. SHU 308
TGGTGCTGGTCAGGCTGACGTTGCCGCCGCCGCTGATGGTCGAACCTTGCGCGGTCTGGCTGCCGGCCTTGTACGCCTCGGTGCTGGTGGCGTAGCCCACGCCGGCTTCGGCTTGGACCAGCACGCCGCTGCCCCCCTTCTGCGCGACGCCGCTGATCGCACTGGCGGTCTGGTAGCCATTGGCCAGCGCCGCCATGCCCTGCATCGCCGACAGCCTGCCGTCGGAGTTGCGTGCCGCATCGACGTTGTTGATCAGGTCGATCAGCGGCGATTTCACCCGCGCGAAGGCGCCGATCTTGAGTGTGTCGTCCTGCGAGGAGGCCGCGTGGCTGTCGTTGGCCGTGAGCAACTGGATCGTGGCCGCGGTGATGTCCACGTCCTTGGCTGCCACCACGTTGCTGGCGCTCTGCGTGTAGGTGCCGCCCGCACTCAGATTGACGTTGCCGCCCAGGCTGCCGACGCTGCTGGCCACCTGCGTCACCGTGGCGTTGTCGTCGCGGTGCTTCTCGGTGTGATAGCCGGAGAAGCGCTCGGTGTCGGAGATGACTACCGT
>NZ_AQOK01000619.1:0-384 GCF_000364645.1 Xanthomonas sp. SHU 308
TGGGCGTCGTCACCGGCGCGGCGGCGGGATCGGTCGGGGCGGGCGGCAGCAGCACCTGCGCCTGCGGTTGCAGCTTCAGCAGGGCCGACCAGTCCTGGCGATTGAAGTCGCACAGTTCCTCGTGGCCGGGCGTGCATTCGAGTGCGGCGCCTTCGTCGTTCTGGTCCTGCGCCAGCGGCGCATCCAGTTGCAGGCGCCCGCTGCGGTCCAGCTTGAGCTTGCGCATGGTCACCGCGTTGAACACGTTGCCGCCGATCAGGTACAGGGTATGGTCGCCGCCGACATTGGCCGCGACCACGATGTCGCAATGCGATTCCCACGGCAGCGGGCGGCCGCGCGCCAGCGCCTCGCGCAGGCCGGCGGTGCCGACCGGCTGCCGGCGTC